>NZ_CAXBCJ010000007.1:0-297769 GCF_963974565.1 uncultured Imperialibacter sp.
GACAGACTGAAGCTTAATATTTAAAGACTGACACAGTTAATGTAATACTACCAACTTCTAAAGCGTGTAAACTTACATACAATTCTACGGCTTCCAACAGGGATTTTCTACGCTCAGGGAGTAAAATCCAATGTGTTGTTCTTTGACAATAAAAAAGCTTCTGATTCGCCTCAAACCAAAGAAATCTGGTTTTACGACTACCGAACTAATGTCCACCACACGCCTAAAAAAAACCCCTTAAGCTTTGATCACCTCAAAGAGTTCATAGAGTGCTATAATCCAACGGATATCACAAAGAGAAAAGAAACCTGGAGTGAACAAAAGCTGGCAGGTCGTTGGAGGAAATACTCCTCTAAGGAAATCCTGGCTAGGGAGAAGGTCAATATGGATATTTTTTGGCTCAAAGACGATAGCCTTATTGATATGGACAACCTCCCAGAACCTGACGTTTTGTTAACAGAGATCATTGACAATATCGAAAGTGCCTTGGAGAACTTTAAGACTATTCGGGAAAGTCTAACGTAGTGTTGTGCAGTTAAGTCCAAAACATTTTGACGAGCGTTTAGAAGCATTTCTAACATCTTGGCCGCTTAGCAGGGTGGTCAAGATGACCTTAGAAGAATATGCCGATTTGAGTAATCATGACTCTTTCTGTTATTGGCTTGAATTCGGCTCAAAATACCTTGGAGCAATAGGAAACAACCCCCTAACAAAATTTGGTATATGGCAACCGAAGAATTGGAAAGAATTTGGGAAGAGCATAAAGTTCGATGATCAATATGCTTGGTATAGAACAAAAGGCAAGTCGAGTCAAGAGGCTTTTGATATAATAAAAAGCGCAGTATTGGAAGTTGTAAAGCTCTCTTTAAATAAAAAATGGGATCAGATCGAGAAAGTCAACCTGCATAAAATGGTAAAATGGAAAATTGCTTTTCTTTATTCTGAAAAGCAGCTTATACCCATATATAGCAAGCCTGCCCTATTGGCGATTGCTGCAGGTTTGGGTGAAACTTTTACCAATGATTCTGATACCTATTTGATTCAGCAATACATTCTTGGACATAGAGAAATTGGAGAGCATATCGATGATTTCGCACACAGGGTTTACACCAATTTTGCTGAGCAGCCAAATTACTATCTTGTGGGCTCAAAGTATATTACATCACAAAATGATACGGTAGATATTTTTCCTGAAATGTTAAAAAGTGAGTGTATTGCCATAGGCTACTTATGGGGTCATTCATTTGAGAATATCAAAAATGCTGAGTCCCAAGAAATCAATGCATTCGTTAAACAGCACAGAAGTAAAAATGAACCGATTGTAAGTAAAGTCCAAAGCCAGGTTAAACACTTCTTGAGGCTTAAGCAAGGGGATATAGTTGCCATCAAATCAAAGGGGCAATTCAATAAATTAGAAATCGTTGCATATGCGAGGGTAATAGCCAAAGAATCTGAAATCTATAAGTATGACCCAGGAAATTTGGGACATACAACTCATGTTGAGTTTTTGGAAACTGGATTTACGAAATTTCTGGGTTTCAATTATGCAGATTCAATTCATAGGATAAAGCCCAACAGCGAGCATTTCAAGAGTATTTTTGGTAAGTATGCCCTATTGGCTGAAGAGGAAGATGATATTCGTTCATCTCTGAGCTCAGATATTGGCTCCTTGAAAGAATCAATTCCTGAAAAATCAGAGTATGAGTATGAAAGAAAGAGCGTGTCAAGTATTGTAGTCAGGCAAATTCATAGTCAGATTCAAAACCGATTCATTAAGTTTTTGTCAGACAATTCGAATGGTACTCTTGTATCAGAATTTAAAGGTCGAATTGATGTAGTAATGGAACAACAAGATGTGATTTGGTTCTATGAAATTAAGCCATTTGAAAACGCCTATAAATGTATTAGAGAAAGCATCGGACAATTGTTGGATTACACTAATCGCTTTTCAAGTTCAAAAGAAATAAGGATTGCTACTGTCGGGCCTAATGAACCAAATGACGATACAAATGCATTCATTTCTCATATTAAGAAGGAGCTCAACCTCAAGTATTCTTACATCGCCTTTGATTTCGAAAGAAGCTTAATAAAAGAGTTCTAAATCCTTGGTTCTCCTCCTAGCTTTTTCATTTGGGCACCCTGCTTTCACATTATTCCAGTCAATGCCGGCAACAATTCATAGTTCTTCCAAAATTGTTGGTTGACTTAGATATTGTCCAACTCCTACTATATATACCCCGTCACAATATACCTGACAAAGGCAATGTTTTGGAAACAATAGGGCCTCGGAAATGGATTCTAGTAATCACACCGCAAAATAAAAAAGCAGTTACAAATTAATGCAACTGCTTTAACCAAGGGTGGAAGACCGGGTTCGAACCGGCGACCTCCTGAACCACAATCAGGCGCTCTAACCAGCTGAGCTACAACCACCATGTAATTTTGGGACTGCAAAGTTAATGGCATTCATCAATTTTGCAAAGCACTTAGTCCCTTGTAAATAATAATCTTTCACCTTTTTTAGTTTCATCCAATTGGCCTTTGTGATAAGCCCTGTGCCCCGAAACAAGGACAGTGTCAATTTTTGAATGAAAGATTTGCCCTTCAAAAGGCGACCACCCACATTTCGCCAGGATATTTGACTTCTCCACCATCCAGGTTGAGCTGGTGTCGGCAATCACCAAATCAGCAAAATAACCCTCTCTGATAAAGCCCCGTTTTTCAATTTGAAACAAAATAGCTGGGTTGTGGCACATTTTTTCCACCAGCCGCTCCATGCTTATTTTACCCTCCCGGTGCTTTTCAAGCATCGCCACGAGCGAATGTTGAATCAACGGCCCCCCGGAAGGCGCCTTGAAATAGCTATTTTGTTTCTCTTCCCAGGTGTGGGGCGCATGATCAGTAGCCACCACATCGATTCTGTCTTCCAGCAAAGCTTTCCATATCTGCTCCCTGTCGCTTACCTTTTTCACGGCCGGGTTCCACTTAATAAGTGTCCCTTTACTCGCATAGTCTTCATCCGAAAACCAAAGGTGGTGGATGCACGCCTCAGCCGTTATCCTTTTTTTTGCCAGAGGAATTGAATTGTCGAACAGCGCCGTTTCCTTTCCTGTGGAGATATGCAGAATGTGTAGCTTGGTGCCGTGCTTCTTTGCCAACCCCACTGCCAAGGATGAAGAGAGATAGCAAGCTTTTTCACTTCGAATGAGAGGGTGGCATTCTATCGGCACATCTTCACCATACTTATTCCTGAATATTTCGGTGTTAGCTCTGATAGTGGCTTCGTCTTCGCAATGAGTTGCTATGAGCATGTCTACCTTGCTAAAAAGCCCTTCCAGCACCTGCGCATTGTCTACCAACATATTACCAGTGGAAGAACCCATAAACACCTTGATGCCACACACATTCCTGTGATTCGTTTTCAATACCTCCTCCAGGTTGTCGTTGCTGGCTCCCATGAAAAAAGAGTAGTTGGCAAGAGATGTTTGCCGGGCAATTTCATATTTGTCCTCAAGCAGCTGCTGAGTTAATGCGTTGGGCACTGTGTTGGGCATTTCCATAAATGATGTGACTCCCCCGGCCACAGCCGCCCTGGCCTCTGTAAAAATGGTAGCCTTATGTGTGAGGCCCGGCTCACGAAAATGCACCTGGTCATCGATTACCCCAGGCAACAGGTATTTGCCGTCGGCATCTATCACCTCGTCAGCGTCATCAGTCAAGTGCGAACCTATCTTTTCGATATACTGGCCCTTCACCAACACATCTGCGGCACGTACCTTGCCTTCGTTCACTATATTTGCATTTACAATCAGCTTCGTCTTCATAGGATGGACTATTTGATATGCAAATTTACATTTATATACCCAAACAGGGGGCTCTGGCATGATAGATAACAAAAATTTTATGGAGGAGTCGGCCGGCTTCGAGTCGTTCAAGCTGAATAAGCAGCTCCTGAATGCTATAGCCGATTTGGGTTATAAATCGCCCACTCCTATTCAGACCAAGGCTATTCCTGTGGCGAACGCAGGCCACGACCTCTTCGGCATAGCGCAAACCGGCACCGGCAAAACAGCGGCCTACCTGATCCCCATTCTATTGAAAATCAAGTATGCCCAAGGCAACGACCCGAGAGCGCTCATTCTGGCACCCACCCGGGAGCTTGTGATGCAAATCGAGGAGAATGCCCGAAAGCTGGCCACCTATACCGACCTACGGGTAGTGGGCCTCTACGGGGGAAAAGGGCCAAAGCTTCAGATTGAAGAGTTGAAAAAAGGTGTGGACTTGATCGTGGCCACCCCCGGTCGGTTCACCGAGCTTTATCACGCAGAGGCTATCCATCCACGCCAAATTAAAACGCTCGTGCTGGATGAAGCAGACCGAATGATGGACATGGGTTTTATGCCGCAGATAAGGAAGATCCTTGAGGTTATACCGGTCAAGAGGCAAAACATGTTGTTTTCTGCCACCATGCCCGAAAAAGTAGTGAAGCTCTCAGAGGAGTTTCTGGAGTTTCCTCAAACAGTTGAGGTGGCCCCTCAGTCGAGTACGCTCGAAACCATTGAACAGCGGGTGTACCTCATCCCTAACTTCAAGACGAAGATCCACATGCTCAACTGGTTTCTGCATCAAACAGAAGCCATCGACAAAGTCATCATATTCACCAAAACAAAAGACACTGCCAACAACCTTTATAAATTTATACACCGGAAAATCAATCCATCTGTAAAGGTGATCCATGGCAATAAAGACCAAAATGCCAGAATCAATGCTTTTGAAGCCTTTAAAGCTGGCGACAGCAAAATCCTGGTAGCTACGGATGTGAGCTCAAGAGGCCTCGACGTGAGCATGGTAAGCCATGTTATCAATTTTGATGTGCCAGTGTTGTATGAAGACTATGTGCACAGGATAGGACGAACAGGGCGAATTTACAAAGCAGGCTCAGCCTGGACTTTTGTTAACCCTGCCGAGGAATATCACCTTCGGAAAATAGAGGAGCTTATCCGAAAACAAATTCCCGTACACCGTTTGCCGAAAGATTTGATCATTGAGGAGACCCCGTTTGAAGAACAGCAGGACATGGCCAGGGAAGTGGATCATCAGAAGAGAAAAGATGACCCGGATTTCAAAGGTGCCTTCCATGACAAGAAGCATCCGAAAGGCCAATTTAAGAAGCCCGTTCCCAAAAAGAACAAAAGGAAAAAACGTTGATCTGCATATCGGCAGAATTCATCGAAGAATTTGGGTAGTTCATCTAATCGAAATTTTTGTTTGAAGTGAAAAGCATACATTTGATACAGAAAGATGGATAAGTCTTTCTTTCCATAGCTGGTTGAAAAGATCTTGGGGGATGTGGCTTTGCCGATCCCTCAAGTTGTTTCTAGCCCACACTAAAAAGGCCCTTGAACTGAAGTTCAAGGGCCTTTTGCATTCTTTTCGCACCGTTTGCTTGTGACTCCGCTAGTCTAGTTTAATCCGCTCTTCCCTGTTAGCCACTTCCCAGGCCGTAAAGAAAACCAGCTTTGTGATAGCGGTCATCTTGTCGAACGCAATTTTCTCGATCGTGTCGGTGGGGCGGTGGTAATCGGCATGCACACCATTAAAATAGAAAATAATCGGCACGTTGTTCTTTGCGAAGTTGTAGTGGTCAGAGCGATAATAGAACCGGTTTGGGTCGTTCTCGTCATTATAAGTATAGTCCAGCGCAAGGTTGGTGTAGTCTTTATTTACCTTCTCCGAAAGCTGATGAAGATCCTGCGACAACTTGTCCGAACCAATCACATAGATATAATTCTCATTGTCCAAATGAGCGTCATCTACCCTGCCTATCATGTCAATATTCAAATTGGCAACGGTTTTACTCAGCGGCAGCACCGGATGATCCGTGTAGTACTCCGACCCGAGAAGGCCTTTTTCCTCACCTGTCACGGTCATGAACAGTATACTTCTCCTGGGCCCGTTGCCTTTCCTTTTCGCTTCGCTAAAAGCCTGGGCTATTTCCAACACTGCACTCGTGCCCGATCCGTCGTCGTCTGCACCATGGTAAATAACATCGTCTCTTTTGCCAAGGTGGTCGTAGTGGGCCGTCACTACCAGCACCTCGTCTTTCTTGTCAGTCCCTTCCAGAAACCCAAGCACATTCTCAGTTATTACCTCCTCGGTGGTTCTTTCTGCCTTAAAGCTGATACTAGCCATCGGTTGCTCTGCGCCCGAAGCACTCGCCATCAGCTCTTCAATAGACCGGCCAAAGACACCCTTTGCAGCATCGGGCGAAACAATGAAAACAAAAGGGCCTTCGTTGCTGCTATCTCCCTCACTACTAAGGCTTAGACGTGAGGCTGTAATATAGTTCTTGTATCGACCGACTACAGTTTTAAATTGACCATCCGATTCGCCGCCAAATACCAGGAGGCCCCTGACGTCGGCTTCAGCAAACTGCCTCCTTATGGATGTCCACGACCTGCTGTCCTGGCTTCTCACAGCAACAATTTTATTCTTGAAAGCCCCATTTTTGACAATGCCTGAGGCTTGTGCCAAATCACCAATAAAAACCACCTCGGCGGTCACTTCGTTGGAAGTGCTGGCAGCACCAAAATACAACAGGTCGGTTCCGTTCTCCAGCTTTGTCGCACCTGCTTTTACATAAACATCGGTCCATTGAGATTTTTGCAGCGGGAAACGCTGAAAATAAGACATCGACTGAGCCTCAAACACGATGGGCACCAAACCATATTGCTTAAACTGTGCCGCAATAAAAGCCGCCGCCATTCGCTGACCTTCGGTGGCTGTTTCCCTACCCTCCAGGCTATCGGAAGTTAACACTTCGAGCCGGGCATAGAGGTCTTCTTTGGTGATGGTCTTCGAGATTTTTATCGCCTTTTTATCCTGGGCAAATGCAGCTAAGCTAATTACCAGGGCGAGCACAAATAATGAAAATTTTTGAATCATGATTGCTTTGGGTTACCCGGGGCAATTTTATTCTTTTCGGGTAAACCTTCCATACCAATTCCACATTTTATTTGAAAACCGGAACAAAATATCTTCACATTAAATTATACCTTTGCAGTCAGAAATAAGGTTCATATCACTACACATTTTCAGAGGGTAACTTAATGAAGATCAACGTTAACCAAAGGGTTAGTTTTGAGAGTCGCCATCACGGCAAAGATGATCAAGAGCTGGCCACAATGCTTCAAACTGTTGGAGTGTCGTCTATTGATGAATTAATAGACCAGACGGTTCCAAAAAAGATTCGACTGGAGCGGCCGCTGCAACTTCCGGCACCAAGAAATGAGTATCAGTTCCTGAACGAATTCAAGCAACTGGCTGCTGGCAACAAGGTATTCAAGAGCTATATCGGCATGGGGTATTATAATTGCGTGGTGCCTGCCGTTATTCAGAGAAATATATTGGAAAACCCAGGGTGGTACACAGCCTACACTCCTTATCAGGCAGAGATCGCCCAGGGACGTTTGGAAGCACTTATCAACTTCCAAACTGTGGTATCTGATTTGACAGGCATGGAGATCGCCAACGCCTCCTTACTCGACGAAGGTACCGCAGCGGCCGAAGCCATGACCATGCTGCATGAGCTAAGGAAAAAATCGAGAAAAGATGCGCATAAATTCTTTATCGATGAAAATACCTTCCCACAAACGATCGACTTGCTCGTTACAAGGGCCCAACCATTGAACATTGAGTTGGTAGTTGCTCCGTTTTCTTCGTTCGATGTTACCGACACTTCATTCTACGGGGCCTTGCTTCAGTATCCGGATGCTAATGGCGAGGTGAAAGACCTGACATCTTTTATCGCCGCAGCGAAGGAAAACGATTTGATGATTGCGGTAGCCGCAGACCTCCTGAGCCTCACGCTTCTGACATCCCCGGGAGAAATGGGCGCCGATGTGGTTATCGGGAGCAGCCAGCGCTTTGGCGTACCAATGGGCTACGGCGGGCCGCATGCGGCTTTTTTTGCTACGAAAGATGAATACAAAAGGCAGATACCTGGCAGAATCATTGGCGTGTCGGTAGACAAGGAAGGCAACAAAGCCTACCGCATGGCGCTGCAAACAAGAGAGCAGCACATCAGGAGAGAAAAAGCCACTTCCAATATTTGCACAGCGCAGGTACTATTGGCCGTTATGGCTGGCATGTACGCCGTATATCATGGCCCGCATGGCCTGAAGGAAATCGCTGCAAGAGTCAATGGCTTGGCAAGACTGCTCAATGCTGGTCTGGCTCACCTTGGTTTCAAGCAGATGAATGCTGAGTTTTTTGACACCCTTAAAGTAGAGGCGGCAGGTAAAAAAGAAGCGATCAAGGCCCTTGCCGAATCCAAGGGGGTAAACCTTAGGTACTTCTCCTCTGATCATGTTGGCATCTCGCTGGACGAAACTACTCAGTTGGAAGACCTGAAAGTCGTTTTCTCCATCTTTAGTGAAATAGCAGGCAAATCAACTTCCGGATTTGATCTTGAGGGCCAGTCGAGCAATGTGGATGTGAGCTTCTCTTCGGCTTTGGAACGCAAAAGCGACTATCTTACCCACCAGATTTTCAATGTGCACCACACGGAGCACGAGCTGCTTCGCTACATGAAATGGCTTGAAAACAAGGATCTTTCTCTGGTGCATTCAATGATTTCCCTTGGCTCGTGCACGATGAAGCTCAATGCCACATCGGAAATGATTCCGGTAACGTGGGCCGAATTTGGAAACATTCATCCATTTGCTCCGGCGAGTCAGGTAAAAGGCTATCAGCAGTTGGTAAACGAGCTTTCGGACTGGTTAAAAGAGATCACTGGCTTTGCGGCAGTTTCTTTGCAGCCAAATTCTGGCGCACAGGGGGAGTATGCCGGTTTAATGGTAATAAGGGCTTATCATCAGAACAGAGGCGACAACCACCGCAACGTGGCGCTTATTCCTTCGTCAGCACATGGCACCAACCCAGCCAGTGCAGTAATGGCAGGTATGCAGGTGGTGATCGTAGCTTGCGATGAAAAAGGAAATATCGACCTGAATGACCTCCAAACCAAAGCTGAAAAACACAAAGACAATCTGTCGGCGCTGATGGTGACCTATCCATCCACTCACGGTGTGTTTGAAGAAGAAATCATAGATATCTGCGACATTATCCATCAAAATGGTGGACAGGTGTACATGGACGGCGCTAACATGAATGCTCAGGTTGGGCTGACGAGTCCGGCACGCATTGGCGCCGACGTTTGCCATCTCAACCTCCACAAAACATTCTGTATCCCTCACGGCGGCGGCGGCCCCGGCATGGGCCCGATTGGCGTTGGGGCTCACCTGGCTCCCTTCCTTCCCGGCAACCCGGTGGTAAAGGCAGGCGGAGACAAAGCGATTACGTCTATTTCATCTGCTCCCTACGGCAGCGCCAGCATCCTCACTATATCGTACGCTTACATAGCTATGATGGGAAGTGAAGGACTGACGAATGCGACGAAAATGGCGATTCTTAACGCCAACTATATCAAGGAGCGATTGAAGGGCGATTACAAAATTCTTTACACCGGAAAAAATGGCCGGTGCGCTCACGAAATGATTGTGGATTGCAGAGAGTTTAAGCAGTTTGGAGTGGAAGTGGAAGACCTCGCAAAAAGGCTGATGGATTACGGCTTCCATGCGCCTACCATGTCGTTCCCGGTGCCCGGCACCATGATGATTGAACCAACAGAGAGTGAGTCAATTATTGAACTGGACAGGTTCTGCAATGCAATGCTCAGCATTAGGGAAGAAGTGAGGGAAGTAGAAAAAGGTCTGGCAGACCGTGAGATCAACGTGCTGAAAAATGCGCCACACACCCAGAAAGTAGCACTGGCCGAAGTATGGCAGCTGCCTTATAGCAGGGAAAAGGCGGTGTTCCCTCTTGAATATGTGAAAAACAGTAAATTCTGGCCAAGCGTGAGCAGGATTGACAACGCCTATGGCGATAGAAACCTTTTCTGCAGCTGCATTCCAATTTCAGAGTTTTCGGAAACACTGGCAGAAGCCTAAGGAACAGAAAAGGGAGTTAATCGCTCCCTTTTTTCATTTGGCAGGTCAATTGAAAACAAGGAGCAGTTGCCGAAAAAAGCTAAAAATTGTGTAATCTTGTTAGCCTGTTAATGTCAAGCATATTTTTTATAGTGCCTTCATTGAAGGGTAACATATTGTTGAAATACTAATCGCAGTAAAGATTATGGCGTCTCAAAAGGATCTTTTAGAAAAATGGTCCAGCCGCATAAAGGCAGAAAAACTTGATGAAACAATTGCAGTAGTTAAGAACGCCCTGGCTGGCTATAAAAGATTCCCAAAATCTGTCAGAGTAGCCTACTACCTGCATGGCTCTCACCTCAATGGCACCAATATTCTGTACAATACGCCGGTTGACGTAGCGATTGAACTGACCTCGGTAACAGGTTCCAGCAAAAGCAATGAAGACCCATTTGAGGGAAAAGGCCTCACCTACAAAAGCTTCAGAGAAAACATCCTTGAAAGCATGCAAAATGCTTTTGGCGAAGGGTCGGTACAGGATGGAGATAACGCCATTCATATCATTGGCTCTCCTAATCGCCTCCCTGTGAATGTGCTCGTGTGCTTCAAATACAAACTGTTTATCAAGCATGGAAGAGATGAAGTGGAAAAACTGGGCGTGGCATTCTACCCTAAAAAAGGGAAGGAACTCATCATCAATTTTCCAAAGCAGCACAACTCCTATGAGGCAGTAAAAGAAAGTGGCTCCCAGGGCCAGTTTCTTGCTACCGTGAGGGTTTTCAAAAATATCAGAGACCGGCTGGTGCAGATGGGCCATATGGACGAGAACAGGACGCCTTCCTATTTCCTCGAAAGCTTTATTTGCAATGCTCCTACGGGAATGTTCACCAAAGATTACATTTCTTCCATCGCCAACTTGCTCGACTTCTGGAAGAAAAATGCGTGGAGGAACTATATCACCATCGACGGCTTCAGGTCTCTTTGGGGCGACTCACCACAATCGTGGAATGTTGAGGATGCAAAATTCTTTTTGGAGGCTATTCGTAAAGTGGGAAAAGATCCCGCTTTCTGGCAGGCAGGCACTGATGCCTGATTCTCTCTTACTTGAAGTAATTCTCCCACCATTTCTGAAAAACATACAGGGCCCACGTGGTAGCATGCGCATCGCCAGGGTTGTTGCTGTGCAGTTGTTGCCTGAGCAAAGCCAACTGCTGAGCGCTGAAAATTCCCTGCTCGTTTAACTTGTCGTCATTAAAAACAACACCGTCCAGCGTGCTCTTCATATCGTTTTGCATCCACTTTAGCAGCGGAACCTCAAAGCCTTTTTTGGGTCGATTATAGAGCTTTTGAGGCAGAAAGCCTTTAAAAGCATCCTGCAAAATTCTTTTCCTGGTTCCATTGTGAATCTTAAAGCTTTCGGGTAGCCCAAAAGCAAACTCTACAACTCTGTGGTCCAAAAATGGTACTCTTACCTCCAGCGCATTCGCCATCGACATCCTGTCTACTTTGGTCAGCATGTCGTCGGGCAACACCAGCTGGGTGTCCGCCAAAAGAAAGCTGTTTAGTGAAGAGGATCCGTGCAGCGGAAGCAACCAACCTCCCTTGTTTCCAAGGTAAGTCTCCATAACAAGTTCTTCCTTTGCCGATGGGCTCAGGTAGTCCAGCGCCCGGCCTTCCGCCATATAGCTGGCCCACCGCCAATAACGGTCTTCAGCAGAAAGCTTAAGCCCTTCTCCATACTTACTTAGTTGCCTTACCTTATTTCCAAAAGCTGACGATCTTGATGCAGGGAGGCTTTTCCAGAGTGGGAGCAGGCCCTTTGCCAGCGCATTCGAAAAACTCGGCTCAACGCTTTTTTGCCAGGCCAGGTGCTTGTTGTAGCCCCCAAAGAGCTCGTCTGCTCCATCGCCGGAAAGAGCCACGGTTACGTGCTTTCTGGTTTCCTCACTTAGTATGTACACCGGCAGCGCTGACGAATCCGCAAACGGTTCATCAATATTGCTAATCATCCCCTCCAGATGATTCAGTAAGTCATCGTTCGACAACTTGAAAACATGGTGCTGTGTATTGAAATGACGAGCAACCAATTCAGCATACTCGGTTTCATCAAAAAAAGGATCATCTCTGTAACCAATTGAAAATGAATGAATACCCGGGTGCAGCTTCGAGGCAATACCCGCTACGATTGAAGAGTCGGTACCTCCGCTAAGAAATGTGCCAAGGGGAACGTCCGCAACCAGCCTATTTTTTACTGCGCTGGTGAGAAGCTCTCTCAACTCCTTTTGCTTGTCGGCATAGCTTTGACGCCCAACAGCTCTGCTTGCATCGAATGGAACCTTGTACCACTGTTCAACCGTTACCTCATTCTTTTTGCTCACAATCAGGTGGCCCGGAGACAACTTATGGACACCCTTGAGGATCGTCAACGGAGCAGGAATATAATTGAGCTGCAGGTAAGTAAGCAACGATTCGAATGACAGCTCTTTCTGAATACCATAGCGCATAATGGCCTTCATTTCTGAGGCAAAAATCAGCTTGTCCTCGTCGTAGTAGTAATAAAGCGGCTTGATCCCCAGGCGGTCTCTGGCGATAAATAGCGAACCGTCAGCTGCGTCAAATATGGCGAAAGCAAAGAATCCGTTGAGATGATTCAGCGCCTTTTTGCCAAATAATATATACAACTGAAGAAGCACTTCGGTGTCACTTTCTGTTTGGAACGACACTCCCTTTTCCTGCAGGCCCTTCCTCAACTGCATGTAGTTAAATATCTCGCCGTTAAATACGATTTGATATCGGCCGGAGGCATCCGACATCGGCTGGTGGGCGCTTTCAGAAACATCGATAATACTCAAACGACGGTGCCCCATCCCGACAAAATGGTCGTAAAAGAGTCCCTGATTGTCTGGCCCTCTTTTGGCGAGCGATTCAGTTGCGGCAGCCAGGTGAATCATGTTGATCCGCCCAACCTCATTAAATGCCTTAATTCCTGTTATCCCGCACATTATTTGAGCCTCTTTTCAAATGTTTGTGTAATTTTAAAGTAATTCAACGGTTCTGAAAATTCGTCAGATAAATATGTCCAAGTTAAGACCCTCTTTTGTTCTTTTCATTTTTTCCATTCTTATTCTCTCGGGCTGTGCCGGCTCCAAAAAATCCAGGGCAAAAAAGGTCGACGTCATTATTCAATCTGCCAGGTCATACACTGGAACACCTTATAAATACGGTGGCACCACCCGGAGCGGCATCGACTGCTCAGGGCTAATTCTCCGTTCGTTCGAGTCGGCAAGCATCCAGGTGCCCAGAACATCCAATGCACAAAGCAAAATGGGCCGAAAAGTTTCGCTGAATGACCTGGAAGAGGGCGATCTCATATTCTTTGCCATGGGCAAAAGGAAAAGAAAAATCACCCACGTTGGTATGGTGACTGACGTCAGGGGCAAAACCGACATCCGCTTTATTCATGCCTCAACAAAACTTGGCGTGATGGAAACGAACCTAAAATCCGACTATTATTGGAAAAGGATAGTGCAAGCCCGCCGACCTTTTTGAGAATACAATTTCTTTCCTATTTTTGCAGTCCCCAATTCAAGACTTCAATGTGAGCTAGCTCGTTGCGGTTCGACGATTCTTCTTTGGTGTTTTAATGGGGCATTAGCTCAGCTGGCTAGAGCGCTTGCATGGCATGCAAGAGGTCATCGGTTCGACTCCGATATGCTCCACTTCGATATTTAACTCAAAAGGAAGGCACAAGTCTTCCTTTTTTTGTCCATCTTCCTTTCTAATTGTGTTCACAATTACGCCAGCTATTACTTCAGTTCATTTTTTGGAACAAGAATTCACTTCATTTAGTAGTTTTTAGCGACTACACTGCTAATAAAATTGAAGCTTATAGCTAAACAATTGAAAAATGGGTATTTTAATTTCCAGAAACACGTAATAGATGGCAAAGCTCAAGAACATTATCAAACAACTCTCCGATAAAGACTATCAGGCTATTTATAACAGCCTCAATGAAAGTGCGGCCGAAAAATCGGCCTCGTTGCTCAAGGGCATTAGAGAACGAAGCCTTGGCGACAACAAGATCATGGAGGAGTTGGGTGTCAACCCCAATGCGTACTATACGCTGCGGTCACGACTCAACCAGAAAATTGAAGAGTATCTGGTGGAGCAAATGGAAAACCCCCGTACTGATATTCTTAAAAAGGTAGCCAACGTGAACGACGTTGTGTTCACCAAGAAACGAGCCATTGCCCTTGCCACACTAAAAAAACTGGAGAAAGAGCTAATAGACTATGATTTGTCGTCAGAGCTAACGGTAGTTTACAAATATCTCAAGCGCTTGCACATGCACTCGCCAGAGCAGTTTAGCTACTCTCAGCTCTATAACAAACACGTGGCCTTTATGCTTGCCACCGACAAGGCTGAAGATATTCTGGCAGACTATTTTAAAAATTATGGCGACTACTACCTGACGGGAGATGAGACATCAAAGCTGGGACTTAGTTACCTGCTCAGGGAGCTTACCAATGTCAGTGCTCTTCATGATTCGCACAGGCTATATGTGTACAAGTCGGCGGTAAATATCTTTCACAGACTTTTTGTGGACGACAAGGAAAGTGAACTTAACCAGGATGAAGAGGCCATTGAGGACGTTCTCAAAAAAGTAGAAAGCTACTTCTCAGTATATACCCTTGATTCTATCTACCACCACTTATCGCTTTTGTTTGACTACCTAAAGCTGGAGTATTATACCCACTATCAGCTTTATAAAAAATCAGAAGAGTTTTTCGATGAAGTGAACGATGCAGTGGCAACGCTTCTGATGAACTATCCCACGTTCACTTTTTCTTCCCAGCTGCTTATCACAAAGCTGCGAAGAAGCATCCGTCTGAAAATAGAGGACACATTGGAAGAAGAGAACCAGCTTCAGTTTTCAGAATATGAACCAAATCCTCTCAACGTACCCGCCTATATTACCTATGTCACTTACCGGGCGCTGAGTTGCTATTATGCCGGCAACTATGACGAGGCGGCTAAATGGATCAACAACTTCCTTAACGAGGTAAGCCTTAAAAAATACCCGCTTGCCCAGCTTGAAATCAAATCGGTGCTGGCCCTGCAATACTGTATGATGGGCGACTATGATTTATTCAGCCAGCTGATGAATAGTGTTCAAAGACAGGTGAGGCTGATGGGCAAGGAAAACATTGACCACGTCGTTATCTTCAACAAGATTCTGAAAGTCGCTACCAGCGAAGCAAAAAAACAGAAGGCAGATAAAATTTCGGTGTTGGTCAGGAAGTTCAATTCCTCCAATATTTCAGTTTATGCACCAACCACGCTAATTCGAATGGATGAAAAATTCATAAACGATCTCAGCTCTGTGTCGGTGGTTTAGAACTTTATCTTCTCGAGCGTATCCTGTGTTAGAGGTTTATTGATGTATTTTTTAACGTAGTTGTACTTCTTCGATTTGTTGACGTCCTGAGGATTAATTGACGAAGTAAGCATGACAATATTGCAAATATTCTTGGTTTCCACTCTGAACTTTTCAAACTCATCCAAAAATTGGAACCCGTCCATCAGTGGCATATCGATGTCGAGAAAAATGATTTGAGGGAGAATGGAATGTCCTGCCGCACCAAGCTTTTCTATATTTCTTAAAAACTCAATGGCGCTCTTGGCACCGGTATGCACATAAATATTTTCAGATAAGGTTGATGCCTCAATCATCTTTTGATTGATCAAATTATCGATCTCATTGTCGTCAATAAGCATCACAGCTTTAAATCTGGGGGCTACAGTCACTGCCATATTAAGTTGTTAGTTGGTGTCATAGCCTGGGGTAAAAGGGCTACGACACCAAATGTTACTAATTTTTTGGTAAAATACACTGCTAAAGATCAAATTTTATCCCCTGAGCCAAAGGTAACTTTGCGCTGTAGTTGATTGTATTGGTCTGACGGCGCATATATGCTTTCCATGCGTCGGAGCCCGACTCCCTGCCACCACCTGTTTCTTTCTCCCCACCAAAGGCTCCCCCAATTTCAGCTCCAGAGGTTCCAATGTTAACATTAGCAATGCCACAATCACTTCCCGCCTGTGACAAAAACTGCTCTGCTTCCAGCAGATTATCTGTGAGAATTGCAGAAGAAAGGCCCTGAGGCACACCATTTTGAAGAGCGATGGCATCAGCTACATCACCTGAGTATTTGATCAAATACAAAATTGGAGCGAAGGTTTCGTGCTGAACAATCTTGAAAGTATTCTCTACCTCAAAAATGGCGGGCTTCACATAACATCCCGATTCATAACCGGCGCCCGAAAGCACACCACCAGCAACGATAGTTTTGCCTCCTTCTTTTTCTACTTCCTTAATGGCGTTGAGGTAATTTTCAACTGCCAGTTTATCTATAAGCGGGCCAACATGGTTTTTCTCACTCAGTGGATTCCCTATTTTCAATTGAGAGTACGCTTTAGTCAACCGAGCCTTCATTTCATCAAAAATACTGTCGTGCACAATAAGCCTTCTGGTAGTGGTGCACCTTTGCCCTGCGGTGCCCACAGCACCAAACACGGCTGCGATAATTGCCACGTCCAAATTAGCATGCTGCGAAACAATGATGGCATTATTACCGCCAAGCTCCAGCAGAGACCTGCCCAGTCTTTTGCCTACAGCTTCACTCACCTTCTTGCCCATGCGGGTAGAGCCGGTGGCGGAAACCAATGGCACTCTGGTGTCGTTGGAGAGAAGCTCACCAATTTTATAGTCGCCGATAACGAGTCCGCTGATGCCTTCTGGCAAATTATTTCTTTCGAACACTTTCGCAGCTATCTTCTGGCAGGCTACCGCCGTGATCGGTGTTTTCTCTGAGGGTTTCCAAACACAAACATCGCCGCATACCCAGGCCAGCATAGTGTTCCAGCTCCAAACGGCAACAGGAAAGTTAAAAGCAGAAATGATACCCACAATGCCCATGGGGTGCCACTGCTCATACATGCGGTGGCCAGGTCTTTCGGAATGCATACTCAAGCCATACAGCTGACGAGAAAGGCCCACAGCAAAATCGCAGATGTCGATCATTTCCTGCACTTCACCATAACCCTCTTGCAAGGACTTACCCATTTCGTAGGAAACCAGTTTGCCAAGATGCTCTTTATTCTTCCTAAGCTCGTCACCGATTTGCCGTATGATTTCTCCACGCTGAGGTGCCGGCACAAGTCTCCAGCTCTTGAAAGCCTCCTCTGCCTTTTTTATCACCTGCTCATATGTAGCTGCCGTCGCAGATTCTACAGAGGCAATCAACATTCCGTCCGCCGGAGAAAAGCTTTCTATCACCTCTCCACCAGAGGCAATCCAATTTTTGCCAGTTGAGGATCCGGCATTTTTATTTTCAATACCGAGCTTTTCAATCGCTTCGGCAATTCCGTAAGTATCTTCAATTGTGACCATTCTATAATTATTAGGGGGTTAATGGAGCCGCAAAATTGCTAACATTTAAAGCGTTTTCAAAATAATACTACTTAGGAAACTGCACTCTAACAGTACCCGGTTTTCTGTTTCCCACGGCATAAGTCTTTTCTGTGTACTCAACCCCGCCACCATGATCAATAGTGATGACTGTGGTGCAGCAGGTGCCATAGTTTTCAGTCTTAATGCACATAGCCGACAGCTGTTTTTCCCAGTCAGCTGAAACCCCGGTAGCGGGTAACTGCTCATCCGGTGCCAGCTCGCCATCGCCCATCCACTCGATCATTTCGGTAGCGCTGGGATGATCCTTTTTCAAAGTGGCTTCAAAGTAGCGCTTTGCCTTTTGCACTTTTGGCCACGGTGTATCGAGGAAAGCATTGGAAAGCCCATATATACCAGGCTTTACCTGTAGTAGTTCCTTCTGAATATTATTGAAATAGTATAGCTCATTATTTTCAAGAGTCAGCAAGTTGAATCCGTTGAAAAGATCAAGCCGCCCTATTACACCCTCATAAAACGACGGTGACGATTGGGTGCCAGCAAGAAAGTCCTTCGTGAGGTTCCCTCTCGACGGGGCCGAGGCTTTGATATTTGTCAGATCTCGGTGGTTGGTAATCGCCGTCATCCGCCCCGACCGGTGCATGCCCATCCATGTACCCCCTTCTTTCAAGTCACGGCCGCCAAGGATGTCGGGGTTGTCGTTCCAATACCCAAGAGGCGCAGTGGGCCGCTCGTAAAATTCGTCCCTGTTGGCAACAAGAATCAACTGATAGTTGGGGTGGTGCTTCCAGGCAAAGGTGATCAGGCACATATTAAGGTTATTGCTTTCAAAGTCACAATACTAAAACAACTCCTCCAATCAATGATGAATTTGAGAAATAGGTTCCGTTACTTAGTTTGCGTCGCAAGAAAATAGCCATGAACAAGAAGTGGAAGATTTGGGTCGATACAGGCGGCACCTTTACCGATTGCCTGGCAGAAACACCCAATGGTGAGATAAAAAGAGTGAAAGTGCTCAGCAGCAGCAAGCTGAGGGGAAAAGCCGTTGAGCAGGTGGCTAAAAATGCTTTTCGTGCAGATGCTTCGTTCGCTGTCGATAAAGATATTTTAAAGGGCTACAAAATAAGGGTTCTTGGTCAAAACTTCCCCGGCAATTCCATCGCCCAATTCGACCCCAACAACTTTACGTTTACTCTGGTCAATTCATTGCCGAACGGGCTGATTTTTCCCTGCGACTTCGAGCTGGACGGCGGCGAAGAAGCCCCCGTGCTGGCTGCCCGATTAATCACCAAAACGGCTTTAGACAGAGCACTGCCTCCCATGGACATGCGGCTGGGCACTACCAGGGGCACCAACGCTTTACTTGAAAGAAAGGGAGCAAACACTGCCTGGATGGTGACCAAAGGGCTCAAAGACCTGATTCGTATCGGCACACAACAGCGGCCCGATATTTTCGCTTTGAAAATCGAAAAACCTGAGCCGCTTTACTCGAATGTTTTTGAGATAAATGAAAGAATAGATGCGCAGGGAAACGTGTTACTTGCCTTAAATTCAGGCGAGGTAGAGCGAATCATTGAAAAAATAAAAGAGCAGGGGATTCAATCGGTCGCTGTTTCCTTTCTCAATTCGTTCAAAAACCAAGCACATGAATTGGTGGCGCTCGACCTGTGTAAAAAAGCCGGACTAACGTATGTATCCGTTTCGTCGCAGCTTTTCCCTGCCATCAAGTTGCTCCCCAGAGCCGAAACAGCTGTAGCGGACGCCTACCTGAACCCCATCCTCTCTGCGTATCTAACAGGGGTTTCGAACAAGCTGTCAAGCGACAGCTCACTAAAAGTGATGACCAGTGCGGGTGGCCTCATCAGTGCCAACGATTTTCATGCGAAAGACAGCTTACTCAGTGGCCCGGCCGGGGGGGTAGTGGGCGCTGCCGAAATTGCCCGACTATGTGGGATGGAGCATATTCTTACCCTTGACATGGGTGGTACCAGCACCGACGTGAGCCGGTACTCCGGCAAGCCCGACTACCGTTTTGAGTGTGAAGTAGGCCAGGCAAAAATTGCTTCTCCTTCGGTGGCTGTAGAAACTGTAGCGGCAGGCGGCGGCTCCATTTGCTCGTTCGATGGGCATAAGCTAAAGGTGGGGCCTGAAAGCGCCGGCGCACAGCCCGGGCCAGCCTGCTATGGTGCCGGCGGCCCACTGACCGTCACTGACGTCAATCTGCTGCTTGGGAGAGTGGATGAGGAAAAGTTTGGCATTCCCGTGCAAAAAGGGGAGTCGGCGAAAAGGCTGGAAGAGCAGCTCAACGAAATAAAAAACCAAACCGGGGAGCACCCGCAAGCCAATAGCTTGCTGGAAGGCTATCTGCAAATTGCTAACGAACGGATGGCGGAAGCCATCAGAAACATCTCCACGAGAAAAGGATACGACCCAAGCGAGCATGCGCTTCTTGCCTTTGGTGGGGCCGGTGGACAGCATGCCTGCGCCATTGCTGAACTACTGGGCATGAAAAAAATCATCGTGCCCTTCGATGCCGGACTGCTGAGTGCCTACGGCATTGGCAAGGCCGTTGAGGAGCGCATAGTTACGCAACAAGTGCTGAACCCTCTCAATGACCTAAAGCATCATTTTGAATCAATCGTCGCCACGGCCGCTGAAGAAGCAGCGTTGATGCTCAAAAGCGAGGGAATTCTGGAAACAGAGACCACATTTGTAGCTGCCTATCTCCGCTTTTCAGGGCAAGATGCAGTGATAGAAGTTGAATCTGGAAGATATGCAAGCCTGCACGCTGCCTTCAAAAGTAAGTATGAGGAACTGTTTGGTCATTGGGTAGAGAACCGGGCTATCGAAGTGGAGTCGATAAAGGTGAAGGTTTCTGCACTGAAAATAAGCAAAGAGACTGGCACTGAGCATGTCAAAGCACATACCGCATTATCGCAACGAACCAAAGAAATAACGCACCAGGGCAAGCAGCTAATGGCTCAACTCTATGACTGGGAAACTTTGTCGCCCGGAGCGAAAATTGAAGGTCCTGCCCTGCTGGCTTCAAAAACTTCCACTACCTGGGTCGCCCCGGGCTGGCAAGCGAACCTGGGGCACGAGCTCAATGTCATCTTAGATTTGAAAAAAGCCTCTGCTGGCATCAACGAGATACACGAAACCGTAGCCCTCGAGCTGTTTACCAACAGGTTTCGGGGCATTGCCGAAGAAATGGGGGCGCTGCTCATGCGCACGGCCTTTTCAGTAAACATCAAAGAACGCCTCGATTTCTCCTGCGCCTTGCTTGATCCGAAAGGCGAGCTGGTAGTCAATGCGCCCCACATCCCAGTGCATTTGGGTGGGCTGGGACTATGCGTGCGCAAGGTGCTGGAAGCGCTGCCTCTTGGCCCAGACGATGTGGCAGTTACCAATCATCCCGGTTTCGGCGGTTCTCACCTGCCCGATATCACACTCATTGCCCCCGTTTTTGAGGGGAAAAAACTATTGGGCTATGTAGCCAACCGGGCCCACCATGCGGAGCTGGGAGGTAAAAGACCAGGCTCTATGCCGCCCGACGCCAAAAATTTGGCCGAGGAGGGAGTCTTGATTAGCCCCTTGTTATTGATCCAAAGGGGAGAAGCACGATGGCCAGCAATAGAAAAAGTGCTTACAGCACACAGCTACCCCACCAGGGCCGTGGCAGAGAACATGGCCGACCTGAATGCGGCGCTGTCGTCAATTAAAGCTGGTCAAAATGCGTTGCTTTCGCTCTGCCAAAAAGAAGGAGCTGAAAAAGTGCTGCATTATATGCAGCGGCTCAAAGACTATTCCAACGAAAAACTCTGGGTACAATTGCAAAAGCTACCAGGCAATGAGTTCGAAGCTGCTGAAAAACTGGATGACGGGAGCCCGTTGAAAGTAAAACTACAACGGGCAAATGATAAGCTAATAGTTGACTTCACAGGCTCCTCAAAGGTGCATCCTGGCAACCTGAATGCGACGCCCGCCATTGTGCGAAGCGCAGTTATTTATGTGCTCAGGCTGCTGATCTCGGAGGACATCCCGTTGAACGAAGGCATTATGAAACAGGTGGAAATCATTCTCCCTGAAGGTTTGCTCAACCCGCCTTTTCCTGCCGACTCCTCCAAATGTCCGGCGGTCGTTGGGGGCAATACCGAAGTCAGCCAGCGGCTGGTCGACACCCTGATCAAGGCACTGAAGCTTTCGGCCTGTAGCCAGGGAACGATGAACAACCTCCTGTTTGGCAACAAAAGCTTCGGCTACTACGAAACCATCTGCGGAGGCACGGGCGCAGGTCCCGGTTTCAACGGCGCCGATGCCATCCACCATCACATGACCAATACCCGCATTACCGACCCCGAGATCATGGAGTGGAGGTATCCGGTGCGGGTAGAAGAGTTTTCGATTAGAAAAGGCTCGGGAGGGCTGGGCATATGGAAGGGTGGCGACGGCATTGTGAGAAAGCTTCGTTTCAACGAGCCTGTAGAACTGACCCTCCTCACGCAACACAGGGTAGAAGCTCCATACGGCATGGAAGGAGGAAGGTCGGGGGCCACCGGCAAGCAACATGTCGAAAAGTCAACCGGAGAAGTCATCGAGTTAAAAGGCGTTGACGAAATGGATTTGCAAGCTGGCGATGCCATTGTCATTGAAACGCCGGGCGGCGGCGGGTGGGGTTCATAGGCAGCGACTGCTACTTGACGAGCATTGACAGTCTATCGCTTTTGTACTATTTTTATGGAAAATAATGCAAAACACTATTTCCCATGCAACTACTCAAATCATTTTTCGCAGTTAGCCTTCTTGTTTTTTCTCAACAGGTATTTAGCCAGTGCAATCCCTATTTCAACTACAATGAGGGGGCGGTGATAGAAAGAACCTATTTCAATAAAAAAGGGAAAGAAGTCTCTCAGGACAAGACAGAAATTCTATCAGTGACCGGCTCTGGCAACAACCAAACTATCAAAGCCAGAGTGACCATGTACGACAAAAAGAAAGAGCTGAGCAACAACGAAATCGAGATGATTTGTGAAGACGGCGTTTTCAAAATGGACATGAGGAACTTTATGCCACAGGGAATGGAGGGCATGGAAGATGTTCAGGTCGTATTCGAGGGTGACCAACTAACCATCCCATCTGACCTGAAAACGGGGCAGTCTTTGAAAGACCTGAATTTTGTGGTGACGATTGTCTCCGACAACCCCGCCATGAAAGCTATGGCTACTAACACCAATGTGTCGATCAAGAACCGGAAAGTGGTTGGCAAAGAGAAAATAACTACGGCCGCCGGCACCTACGATTGCTTCAAAATGACCTACGACTCAGAGTCTACCGTGTCGATCATGGGCATGAAAAGAACGATGAACTCTTCGAGTGTAGACTACCTGAGTGAAGGCGCAGGAATGGTGAAAAGTGAATCCTACGACGAAAAAGGTCAGCTGAATAGCTATGTGGAGTTGAGTGCTTTTAAAAAGTAAGAAGTTCCCGCATCTCATCAATAGCGTTTATTAATAGGTCCATATGCCATATATTGGGGCTGATCTATTCACACTTCTCTTTTGAAAAAGAAGCTCCTTAACATTCTCTTCTGGTCGGTCATCTCTGCCGCTTTCATCGGCCCGGGAACAATTACCACGGCTTCGCTGGCAGGGGCTTCCCACGGCGTCTCCCTGCTTTGGGCCTTGCTGTTTTCAACCCTGGCCTGCATGGTGCTGCAGGAAGGAGCCGCCCGCATTACTATCGCCTCAGGACTGACCATTGGGGAGGCCGTCACGCTCACTTTTGGCAACCAACCGTGGATGAAGTGGCTCCTTGGAGGAGCCGTGATTTTCGGATGTGCTGCCTACGAGGCGGGTAATATTGTTGGTGCCATATCGGGGGCGGGCCTGTTGCTTCCTCTCCCGCCGTGGGTTTTTACATTGGCCATTACCGGCATTGCCGCCGTTCTTTTATGGGGAGGCTCTGCGAGTTCCATAGCCAAGTCGGTGGGCATGCTGGTAGCAGTAATGGGCGTGGCCTTTCTGTATACTTCCTTTTTCATTAACGAATCTCTGCTAGCCATCACCAAAGGCCTTTTTATTCCACAAATTCCCGCCGACGATATTTTGCTGGTCATTGGGTTGGTCGGCACCACCATCGTGCCCTACAACTTGTTTTTGGGCTCTGGCCTTGGCAAAGGTCAGCAATTGGGTGAAATGAGATTAGGCCTCATCATTGCCATTGGTCTGGGTGGCATTGTTTCTATGGCGGTCTTGCTCTCAGGCACGCTGGCGTCACTTCCTTTTTCCTTCGAAGGCATGGCCACTGTGTTGGAAAAAGCTGTAGGCCTTCCCGGCAAATACCTGTTTGCCGTTGGGCTCTTCGCCGCCGGCTTTACCAGTACCATTACAGCACCATTAGCCTCCGCTATCACCGCACAAAGCATTTGGGGCAAGGGAGAAAAGAATTGGGAGGCCGCCGGAATAAATTATAGACTTGTGTGGGGTGGAATACTCGTCGTTGGCCTGGTGTTTGGACTGCTCGGCTTACGCCCCGTACCTGTTATCTTGCTAGCTCAGGCCATCAATGGAGTATTGCTTCCGGTAGCTGCCACCGGCCTTCTGCTGGTGCTCAACAACACCAGGCTAATGGTCAATCATATCAATGGCCCTTTTTCCAATGTGGCAGGGCTTCTCATCGTTGGTGTTACGCTTTTCCTTGGCATTCACCAGGTGGCACGGGCAATTTTTATGGCTATCGGCTACCAGGGCAGCTTCGATAGTCTTTACTTTGCAACGATTTCCCTGCTGGCACTTTTGCCCCTGATTTGGCTGGGAATTCGTATTTTCAGACGATAAAATTTCTTACACGTTAACCATGGATTTGATTTCGCTCCTTATCGGATTGGCCATTGGCTTGGTGGCTACAGCACTTGTCCTGCTAGCCAGACAGTCGACTACCAAACAAAGCTTGCAACGTGAGTTCGAGGCAAAAAGCAATGAGCAGAATACGCAAAACGCCTTATTGAAGGGCAAGTTGGAAGATGTGGAGAAAGAAGCAGCCGGATATGTGCAGGAGATTAAGGCAGAAAGGGAAAAGGTAATTCAGCTGAGCACACGCAACTCTACGCTGGAAGCCAATTATAAAAATCTACAGGAGAGGCTGGAAGAGCACAAAAAAGAGGTAGCAGAGCTTCAGCAGCGTTTCACTGTAGAGTTCAAGCACCTTGCTCAGGAAATCTTTGAAGAAAAAAGTAAAAAATTCACTGACCAAAACAAGACGAATATAGCCGAGGTGCTCAATCCGCTACGGGAGAAAATAGCTGAGTTTGAAAAAAAGGTGGAAGACACCAACAAAGAAAGCCTGAAGTGGAACAGCAGCCTGAGCGAGCAAATCAAAAACCTTCGGGAGCTGAACCAGCAGATCACCAAAGAAGCGGAGAACCTCACCCGAGCCTTGAAAGGCGACAGCAAATCACAGGGAAGCTGGGGGGAAATGCAGCTGGAGGCAATCCTGGAAAAAGCCGGGCTCCAGAAAGACATCCACTACTTTAAAGAGAAGAACTTTAAGAATGAGGACGGCTCCAATCAGCGCCCCGACTACATCATCAAACTTCCGGATGATAAGTACCTGGTACTCGATTCAAAAGTTTCGCTAACGGCCTACACTAATTTTTTCAATGCTGAAAACGACCTGGAACAAGCGAAATTCCTGAAGCTGCATATTGATAGCATTTACAGCCATATCAAGTTGCTCAGCGAGCGCAACTATCAAAATCTTTACGAAATCAGCCAGCCCGACTATGTGATGATGTTTGTGGCAAACGAACCTGCACTGACTGTTGCTTACAAAGAGGATCATGCGCTCTATGAAAAGGGCCTGGACAAAAACATCGTGCTGGTGTCTACCACCACACTGCTTGCCACCCTGCGCACTATTTCGTACATATGGAAACAGGACATGCAGAACAAAAATGCTGAAGAGATTGCCAGGCAAGCTGGCGCACTCTACGACAAGTTCGATGGTTTCGTGGCCGACTTGGTTAAGGTGGGCAACAGCCTTAAGCAGACCAAGGAAAACTACGATGCGGCAATGAATAAGCTGGTAGATGGCAAGGACAACCTTGTTCGCAAAACCGAGCGGTTGAGAGAGCTGGGAGCCAAAACTACCAAGCAACTTGACCAGAGGCTCATCGACAGATCAATGGACTAAACTGTTTTGTACGTTTTTCGGTTTAAGAGTAACTTTGAAACCTGATGAAGGAAAAAAGAATGGAATTGACGGCAGACAATAAGCTTAAAAAGCTGGTAATAGTGGGCGACAGGGTATTGGTCAAGCCAAAAAAGGAATCAGAGAAAACCGAAAGTGGGCTTTACCTGCCTCCGGGAGTGCAGGAGAAGGAAAAAATACAAAGCGGATACATCGTGAAAGCGGGGCCTGGCTACCCTATACCTATGCAGGCCGACGACGACGAACCCTGGAAAGCTGAAGAGGACAAAGTGAAATATGTGCCGCTTCAGGCAAAAGAAGGGGACATGGCCATTTTCCTGCAAAAGGCTGCCTTCGAGGTGCACTACAAGGGAGAAAAGTACTTCATTGTGCCGCAGTCGGCTATTTTGATGCTGGAGCGGGAAGAGGATTTATTTGATTAGACTTCAGTTTATCTAAATGGCAGCCACTCTCTTAAAATTTCCTGAAAGAATCCGATTTTCGGATGACGAATTGCTGGAAATCTGCCTGGCTAACAAAGAACTACGTATAGAAAGAGACGTAAAGGGAAATCTCATCATTGATTCACTGGCGGGATGCCGTACAAGCCGCTTCGGCTTAAAAATTCTAGCACAGCTGGGCAACTGGGCAGAGAAAAATTCCAGCCTTGGAATAGCCTTTTCCAATGGCGGATTTATTTTGCCCGATGGCTCTATGAAAGCTGCTCCCGCAACCTGGGTGTCATTAGAAAAATGGAGTCAAATCAGCGGCGAACAGAAAAACAAGTTTGCGCCAATTACACCGGAATTCGTAGTTGAGTTTAAATCTCCTTCTGATTCTATCCCCGCCATGAAGAAAAAGATGGAGGAATGGATAGCCAACGGAGTGCAATTAGGCTGGCTGATCGACCCGGAACTGAAAAAAGCGTTTATCTACAAGCCTTCTCAGCCTGTCAAAGAGGTTGACTCATTTGATTTTTTCCTGGACGGCGAAAACGTGCTACCTGGCTTCCGGCTGGATCTTTCGAAATTGATTTAGGTGGATTAAACATCCGCCTCATACTTCAACCCAATTTTTTCCCTGATTCTGTCGAGGGTCTTTAATACAAGGAGGCTGTCGCCATAGCTCCAAAGATCGCTCTCTGTTTTGCCTTCATCCAGGCATTTGTGCACTTCCGCTATCTGATAGTTGAGGCCATTGCTCGGGTAGTCAAACTTCACAAGCCCCCGGGGCTTCCAATCGGTAAAAATATTGATATTGGTTTGTCCCCAAAAAGGCTGATCAATCTGGATACGACTCTTCGACCCGTTGATGCTGGCCACCTGAGTATTATTTGAAATAATGGAGGACGAAAGGCTGGCAATTGCCCCATTGTCATACTCCAGCAGCATAGCACACTGCTCATCTACCCCGGTTGGCCCAATCACTCCGCTGGCCTGTATTTTTGTCGGCTCACCCAGAAGGGCTGTCGTGAGAAAAACAGGGTAAATACCCACGTCGAGCAATGCCCCGCCGCCTAATTCTTTGTTGAAAAGCCGGGCTCCAGGATCATAGGGAGCTTTGAAACCAAAATCAGCCTGGATAGAAACAACATGACCGATCTCTTCCTTTTTCACTATCTCAATCACCCGCTTCATCGACGGAAGAAACCGTGTCCACAAAGCCTCCATTATAAACACACCTGACTCACGGGCCACCTCATATACCTCTTTGGCCTGCTGGTAATTCATGGCAAAGGGTTTCTCGCAAAGAACTGGCTTGCCAAAACGCAGACAGGCCTTGGCCAGAGATGCGTGGGACGGATGAGTAGTGGCAATGTAAACTATGTCAACTTCCTTGTCGAGAATGAGGTCTTCATAGTTGTCGTAAAACGTCTTTGCTTCAAAACGTTCAGCAAAAGCTTCCGCATTTTTTCTGTCTCTTGAGGCCACCGCTACCAGCTGGGCAGTGGGGATCACTTTTAACGCTTCCGCAAATTTGTGGGCAATTCGCCCCAGTCCAACAATCCCCCAGCGATAGGTATTCATTAATTCTCTTTTATTAGAATAGTATTAGACAAATCTTTAGCTAAATACATCAATATTTTCATTTGAACGCCAATTTATAACAATAGTTATACTATCAAACCACTACTTTTAAACCTGCTGAGTGAGAGCAAAGTAGGGAGGCCCTGCTGACCGACGATAATACTTGCTGCCATTTTTCCCAAGCCAGGCCCATGCTTGAAACCATGGCCCGATCCTCCGCCCAGCAACCAAACGTTCGAAGCTTCGGGATGCGTATCCAGAATAAAACTGCCATCGGGCGTATTTGTGTATTGGCAGACCCTGGACTCGGCCAGCGGCAAACTTCCCAGGCCGGGAAACCTGTGATGCACATAGTCCCTTGCCCTTTCTACTTCCGGCTGTTCTGGCATCCGGCTCTGGGTTGTTGGATCAATTTCACGACCCCGCTTGTCAGACGCTACCTTAAAGCCCCTTTGAAAGCCCCCGGGAATGCCATAAAAGCCGCCATCATGGGACATGTCAATCCAGCTGGGTAAATTTGCTTCAAAAAAACTAGCTTTTGCAGCAGGCAAACCAAAGTAATGCACTTCCTGCCGGGTAACAGCCAGGTTTTGTCCAAGCACCTCCGGAAACAACGACTTAAGCCATGGTCCAACAGCGAACAGGTAGATGTCTGTTTCATGCCTGTCCCCTGATGAAGTTTCACAGGTTCCTATTTTACCATTTTTGACTACGCCAGGCTTTAGCGCCTCTGCAACATATTGCCCTCCCTCAGAGACAAATTTTTCCAGCACCGCCTGGCAGCTTTCCCTGGCTTTAAGCACACCAGCTTTTTCTTCCAGGATCAGGTGCGAAAGGTCGGAGCAATTGATATACGAAAATCGATCTGGTACTTCACTGGCTTTGAAAATCTTGTAGGGAAGGTTCAAACCATCCATCTGGGCGACAGCACTCCGCATTTCATTGTCATTTTCACCCACCATCCACAAATTGCCTGTGGTTTGCAGCAATTTTCTGCCTTCCCAGGCTTCCGTTTCCAGCCACATATCGTACGAGTCATTGGCCAGCTTCGTATAAAAGCTATTGTTTCCATATACGCTCCTCATCAACCTTGTTTCTCCACCGGAACTTGACAGGGAATTGCCTGCACCCCATGGGTCAAACAGCGTTACTTTGTAGCCAAGCCTAAGCAAATTCAGCGCTGTCCACCCGCCAAAGGCACCCGCCCCAGCCACAGTAATACGGGTCGATAAAGGAAGCGCAGGCTTAAAAACATCTGCAACATTATCAGCCTCAGCGTATCTGGGAGCAATGGTCGACATATTTTTCCAGGCCATGGGGTATAATTATTTTGATGTGTTATTAGAGTTCAGGTAACTTGATTTTACTTGGTAAATGAAATTTATGTAATATTGAATTAGAACCTTAATTAAAACGAAAATTATGGAAGAACAGGCGTCGGGATTTCTTCTTGCTTGGCACAACTTCATGGAAAATGGAGCCTATATATTGATTGCTCTCGCAGTTATTATATACATCATTACAAAGCTTCGCATTTCCAGTTTTAAAGAGCTTAAGCAGAAGTATGATTTTACCAGCAAGTATGAATCAAAGCTCCTCTGGGTGATGCATTTGTGCATTGCGCTGGCCATTACAGGGTATGCCAACACTTACAAAGACGAGACAGTCGAACTGAACTTTGTGTGGTTCTTCGTTAGGCTGTTTATCACCATTGCCATAGGTACTTTGTACGGTTATGTTGCTTTTCTCATCCTTAAATTCTACTACCCTACGGCCCAATCGAAAAGGCTGAAAAAGTTCAGATATACTCCCCGGGTCAATCCTAAAACTGGCAACAAAATGAAGCTGCTTAGTGAAGAAGAGGAGGACGTTTACCTTGACGAGGGGATGCAGGCGGAAGAGAACATCTTCAGTGTTGATTACGACGTATGGATAGATCAGGAAACAGGCGAAACTAAGATTGAAAAGTATCCGGGCAACCTCATTGCGATAGAGTGCGACAGGTGTGGTTTCCAAACGCTGAAGCTTGAAAGCGAGGAAATCATCAGCGAGGCCACGGAAACAGAGGAAGGCAAAATTGTTCAACACTACAAATGCTCATACTGTAACCGCATAAAGCACAAAGACAAAAAATTGGGGCTGGTTAGAAAAGACGGCCAGTTTATCGTACCGGAGAACGCCACGTTTGTTGATGATCCTTTGTCCGGTAAAAAAGTGATCCTGATCAAGGTGGAGATTCATGCCAAAGACGGTGAATCTAAATCCTTCGAGTTCCAAAACCTTAAAGAGGCGCAGAAATTCATGGACGAGTTTGACTTTGACCGTGTAGTGGAAAAGTGATAGTCGTAGTTCTAAGCCTTCTTTTGAATTGGCTCCAAAGCGATTCATCAGGCACTCTTACTGTGGAGATCAAAGGGATAAAAAACGTAAAGGGCGACATTCGTGTGGCCCTTTACGATTTAAAAGAGAATTTTCTTACGGATCAGCTTTACAAAGGCAAGGTAGAAAAGGTAAGCGGAGAATCGGCCCGGGTGCAATTCACAAGTCTTCCCTTTGGCTCTTATGCCATTAGTGTGTTTCACGACGAGAATGAAAACGGCAAGCTTGACACTGGCCTTTTCGGCATACCAAAAGAACCTTATGGTTTTGGAAATGATTCCATGGGGGTACTTGGCCCCCCTGATTTCGAAGAAGCTTCAGTTACCTTTCAAGCAAAGACTGCCACCCACAGCATCTCGCTTCGATAATTCGTCAGATATTACTATCTCGTAAAAGGAAAAGCATAGTCTACCGACCAATCCAGCCATGAAAGTCTCAACGATAATTATCCGTCTTTCTTTTTTATCGCTTATCACGTCATTTCTTTTGACCTCTTGCGACCATAAAATGTCGGAGGAAGAAGTAGCAGCTTACAAAGTAGCCCATCAAAAATGGCAACAGGAACGAATCGAAAAACTAAAGGCCCCCAACGGCTATGTCAACCTTGCAGGCCTTTACATCCTTAACAAGGGCTTGTCTACCTTTGGGTCAGATTCGTCCAACAAGATTGTATTTCCTGAAAAAGCACCCGCTTTTTTAGGCAAGCTGCGAGTGACTAATACCAAATCTGTACTATATGAGGCCCCTTCTGAGCCTGTGGTCATGATGAAAGAAGAGGGAAAAGACTCAATATGGGAAGCCCCAGCCCTACAGTTGGTTTACGACGACTCTATGCATATGAGTCTGCAAATGAGCCACGAGGCGCTTACCTGGTTTGTCATTAAAAGAGGTGATGAACTGGCAGTGCGCCTTCGGGACTTTGAAAACCCAAAATTAGACTCTCTTCAATCGATCGATTCCTACCCTGTGGATGTAAATTGGGTGATCACCGCTGAATTTGAGCCGTACGATCCCCCTAAAGTGCTGAAAATCCAAAACATCCTTGGCATCACTTATGACCAGCCAAGCCCGGGCAGGCTTGTGTTTGAAAAAGATGGCGAGGAATATGCGCTAGATGTGACAGAAGAAGGTGATGAGTTTTTTGTGACATATGCTGATGAAACAACGGGAGAAGAAACGTACGGAGGTGGCCGCTATATGTATACTACAAAACCAAACAGCAGTGGGGAAGTGGTGATGGACTTTAACAAGGGGTACAATCCACCGTGCGTGTACACACCTTTTGCAACTTGTCCGCTTCCTCCCCCTCAAAACAAGTTGAAGGTGGCAATATTGGCCGGGGAAAAATTTGCCAGCCACTATTGATTGTTCATACTTTTGATCAAAGGATTGGGCTTTTCTGTGCTATTTTCTAATTTCAGGCACCTACCTAAATATATCCGCTGAATGGAAAGCAAATCGCTGGCTTCTAAAATTGGACTCGTGCTGGGGCCAGTCCTTTTCATTATCTTCCAGTTTATAGTACAGCCCGAAGGGATGAGCGAATCGGGCCGGTCGGTTTTGGCCTGCACACTCTGGGTAGCTACGTGGTGGACAACCGAAGCCATTCCCATGGCTGCCACTTCATTATTGCCGATTGTGATACTGCCGTTAACTGGCGGCGCCAAAATCGACACAGTAACAGCCGCTTATGGCAATAAAATTTTATTCCTCTACATGGGAGGCTTTATTATCGCCATTGCCATGGAGAAGTGGAACCTGCACAAAAGAATCGCTCTCACCATTATTTCATGGGTGGGCACCAACAGCCGGGGTATCGTGCTGGGCTTCATCATCGCTACGGCGTTTCTTTCCATGTGGATTTCAAACACAGCCACTTCGCTCATGATGGTGACGATTGGCATAGCTTTGATCAGTCAGCTTGGAGGCATTATCGACAAGAGTGACATGCCCGACAAAGTGAAGCTCAAGGCAAATTTAGGGAAGGCGCTCATGCTCAGCATTGCCTATGCGGCTTCCATTGGAGGCATGGGAACACTGATAGGCACGCCTACCAACGTAGTCTTCTCCGCCATCGCTCAGCAGCTTTTCGATGTCGAAATATCCTTTGCTCTTTGGATGGCTTTTGCGATGCCTCTTGTTGTCGTTCTGTTAACAATCCTCTGGTGGTATATGGTGAGGGTGGCCTACCCTCTGCCAAAAAAGCCCCTTGCAGGAGGCAGGAAGCAAATCGAGGACGACCTGAAAGAACTGGGCAAAATGAGCTGGGAAGAAAAAGCCGTCTTTGCTGTCTTTACCCTAACTGCCTTTTCCTGGATAACCAGCTCATTCCTTCTCAAAAAATTCCTTCCTGGTCTTGACGATACCATCATTGCCATGAGCGGTGCATTGGCTTTGTTTCTGGTGCCTGCTAAAAGTGAAGCGAACAAAATGGTCATGGACTGGGAGTCGGCGGTGAAGCTCCCCTGGGGGATAATTGTTCTGTTCGGTGGCGGGCTGGCATTGGCAGCTGGCTTTCAGGAGTCTGGCCTGGCTGAATGGATTGGCCAGCAAATGTCGTTGCTCGAAGGTGTTAACCTCCTGCTTCTTATTTTCATAATCGCCCTCATGCTCAACTTCTTAACCGAGGTCACTTCCAATGTAGCCACGGCTTCTATCATGCTGCCGATTTTGGCTGCCCTTTCTCAGTCGATTGGCGTGCATCCGTTTGGGCCAATGATCGCCGCTACACTCGCTGCCTCCTGCGCTTTTATGCTACCTATTGCCACTCCACCAAATGCCATTGTATTTAGTTTTGGTCATGTGGAAATGAAAGATATGATTCGAAAAGGCTTTGCACTGAACCTCGCCAGCACGGTGCTGATCACGCTTTCGGTCTATTTTTTGATGGAGCTGGTGCTCGGTATCGACTTGTCAGTGAACCCGTTTTAGGCGGACTACCTCCTGTTGGCAATAAAAACACCCACAAGAATAAGCGCCATGCTTATATAGTGGGTGACAAGCAATCTTTCGCCGTCCAGAAGACCCCATATCACGGCAATGAGTGGTATGATATAAGTAACAGAACTGGTGAACAGGGGTGTTGAAATCTGCACTGTTTTATTGAATATGATTAACGCTATCGCTGTCCCGACAACGCCCAGAATACTTATATAGCCGAGGGCCTCCCAGGCTCCTTTTGTATAAATGATTTTTGTGCTGAAGTCGGTGGCGCTTGCCAGAATAACCAGTGCGAGAGGCAGCACCATAAGCAGCGAAACACTGGTAATTGTCAACGGCTTCAGGTCTGCGAGATACGCCTTGATGATGTTCAGGTTGGTAGCATACATGATGGTAGCAAGCACTACAAACAACGCATAAAAATTGAAGCCTGAGATACCGTCATCGCTCCCGGCAAATATCAAAAGTACTGTACCCACAAAGCCAATGGCAATGCCAATAGCATTCCTTCTGGTGAAAGTGGAACTAAAAAACCAGCTCCCTATCAAAATGGTGAAAAGAGGGGTAAGTGCGTTGAGCGACCCTGCCAGCCCGCTATCGAGATGCGTTTGTGCGAGGGCAAACAAAAAAGCCGGCCCGAAGCTTCCTACAAAACCAGCAAGAAGAAGAATCTGCCAGTTCCGCTTCGAAAGTTTACCAATCCGGCTTACTGCCACCGGCAGAAGGAACAAGCCCGCTGTCACTATACGAAGGGCACCAAGTTCCAATGGAGAATAGACTTCGAGCCCCCTTTTGATCAGAATAAAACTGCTACCCCAAATGAAAGAAAGTGTAATCAGTAAAAGCCATGCGAGTGCTTTGTCACTCATCTGGCTGGCTGGCTTGCTCATATTGTCTATGCCTCCACGAAAGCGTTCATGAATTCCTGCTCCATTTCACAAAGCAGTTCATCAACCTGTTCATAGGCGTCGAACTCTACCAGCTTTTGCCTGTAGGGCTTTATGTTGGGGATATTTCTAAAATAACTGGTGTAGTGCCTGCGCATTTCCAGAATGCCTGTCTTCTCACCTTTCCATTCAACAGAGAACTTAAGGTGCTTTCTGGCCACCTCTATTCTTTGCTTCATGCTCGGCGCTGCCAGCTTTTCTCCGGTTTTCATGAAATGTTTGATCTCATTAAAAATCCATGGATAGCCAATTGCTGCCCTTCCTATCATGATGCCGTCCACTCCATACCTGTTCTTGTATTCAAGCGCCTTTTCCGGAGTGTCAATGTCGCCATTGCCAAAGATCGGTATCTGTATCCTGGGGTTTTCCTTCACTTTTCTGATCAGTGTCCAGTCGGCTTCACCCTTGTAAAGCTGCGCTCTGGTTCGACCATGTATGCTAAGGGCTTTTATCCCTACGTCCTGAAGTCGTTCTGCCACCTCTTCTATGTTGATGCTGCTGTCATCCCAGCCAAGCCTGGTTTTTACTGTCACCGGCAAGCTTGTAGATTTCACCACTGCCTGGGTCAGCCTGACCATCAACGGAATATCCCGCAGCACCCCGGCACCCGCACCTTTGCAGACCACTTTCTTCACCGGGCAACCGTAGTTGATATCCAAAATATCGGGCTGTGTGGCATCCACTATTCTCGCCGACATAGCCATGGCCTCCTCGTCTCCACCAAAAATCTGAATACCAATAGGTTTTTCGTAAGGAAAAATATCGAGCTTCTTGCGGCTTTTTATGGCGTCACGGATGAGGCCTTCGCTGCTGATAAACTCGGTGTACATCAGGTCAGCGCCGTTGTCTTTGCACACTGCACGGAACGGAGGATCACTTACATCCTCCATGGGTGCGAGCAAAAGCGGGAATTCTCCCAGTTCTATGTTACCTATTTTTACCACCGTATGTCTACCTTTAGGGCCGAATGTGACCAGTTGTGTTACATCAGCTAATCTAACAAGATGCAAAAGTACAATAGTTTCCTTGAAATCAGAGATTTGAAGGGGCCGGGGCTTGGCCTGCTTCAGCTGGTTTTATTTTGTTTTGGTGGAATGATCGTGTTTCAGATAATTTCCGTACTGCCGCTGATGCTGCTTTTTAATACTGGGTTTGAAGAAACAATGAGGCTCCTGACGGACATGGGCGACCCACGATCCAAAGTGGCGCTGTACACCACCCAGGCTGTGGGATCGCTCGGAGCGTTTATTCTAGTGCCCCTGTTCTACATCAAACTCTATCAAGGCACAAAAGTAAACACCTATTTTTCCGTTGACACCCGCTATTGGCAGCCATTGACTTATGTCATCCTGATCACTTTCTGTTTCATGGTTGTCAACAGTCTTTTTATAGAATGGAACCTCAACCTGAAGTTCCCGGAGTTTATGAGTGGCTTTGAGCAATGGGCGCAGGCGAAAGAGGAGCAACTCAAGGTCATTACCGACTATCTGACTGACTTCTCCGGTTTTGGCGAACTACTGGTTGCATTACTTGTTGTGGCCATTATACCCGGCATTGGTGAAGAGCTTCTTTTCAGAGGTCTCATCCAAACCCGACTTCAGCAGCTCACACGCAATCCGCATATCGCCATTTGGGTAGCAGCTATATTCTTCAGTGCATTTCATTTTCAGTTCTATGGCTTTGTTCCCCGAATGCTCCTTGGTGCCCTTTTTGGCTACATTTTCTACTGGTCGGGCAGCCTGGTGCTAGCTATGCTGGCGCACTTCTTCAACAATGGCTTCAGCCTGGTGATGCTTTACCTTTACAAAAATGACCTGGTCGACTTCAACATCGACGATACAGAGACGGTGCCTTTGGAAACAGTAGGGTTTTTCTTTATTATTGGTGCTGCCCTCACTTACCTCTTTATTAAGTTTCACAGGAACCTGGAAAACGCTGATGGATAACTGGCAAAAGGTGTTTACTAATAACCAACAGCACAAAGCAGAGATTGTGAAGGCAGTACTAGAGGAAAATGATATTTCCGCTGTGGTAGTTAGCAAAAAAGATTCTCTCTATCAGTTGGGCAACTATGAGGTGTATGTTTCATCTGAGAATGTCCTCAGCGCTGTGAAAATGATCAACGATGACATCCATTTTGAATAGGTTCAACAACCTAACCCAAAGAATTATCGCAGCAGTTATAGGAGCCCCTATCTTGCTCTTTCTGATTATTTACAGCCCCTACACGTATTTTGCCATTTTTTTTATCCTGACTCTTCTTACCCAAATGGAGTTTTACAACCTCGTGCGGCTTCATGGCATTTTGCCGCTGCGCTTCCTGGGTTGCTTTATAGGGGCGATTATATTTTGTCTCACCTTCTTTGTGGAAACAGGAGAGATTGACGGTAAATACGCCTTTCTTATTTTTCCTTTGCTGGCCACCATCTTTTTTATCAAGCTCTACAAGAAAAACGAAAAGAACCCATTTACCAACATTGGTTTTACCTTTCTGGGGATCATTTACGTAGCCGTGCCTTTTGCTCTCCTTAACTTTATTGCCTTCTCGAGGGGCGAATATCATTGGGAGATAATAGTCGGATTGCTACTAATACTTTGGGCAAGCGACACCGGTGCCTACTTTGCCGGAGTCAATTTTGGCAAAACCAAACTTTTCGAAAGAGTGTCTCCAAAGAAGTCCTGGGAAGGAAGTGTGGGAGGGGCCCTGACCTCCCTGGCAATGGCCTATGGCCTTTCCATGTACTTTACTGTGTTGCCTCTCTGGGAATGGCTGTCAGTCTCCGTTATCATCATTGTGGCTGGAACCTATGGTGACCTCGTAGAATCTCTTTTCAAAAGAAGCATGGAGATAAAAGATTCAGGCAAAAGTATTCCAGGGCATGGCGGGTTTTTGGATCGTTTTGATGGATTGTTGCTATCCGTGCCTTTTATTATCGTTTTTCTAAGGCTTCTCTGATTTTACCAGTGTGCTAAGCTCCCATTTCACAGATACTTGACACCTTTGCTAAAAAATGTACATTTCAGCTTTTTTGAGCAAACTTTCTATTGCTTTTAGTAGCTTTGCCACCGAATACAACACATTAACCCTATTATATTTTTATGGCTTACATAGAACCGGCACCGATAAAGGACAAAGAAAATCCTTTCGAATCGATGATGTCCAGGTTTGACATTGCAGCAAAATGTCTTGGACTGGATGATGAGGTGTACAACGTGCTGAAGTCGCCTGTTAAGCAGGTAATAGTGAACCTTCCTATTACCATGGATGATGGCAGCGTACAAGTGTTTGAAGGCTATCGGGTAATTCACTCCAACATTCTTGGCCCTTCTAAAGGTGGCATCCGCTACGACATGGACGTTCACCTGGATGAAGTAAAAGCATTGGCCGCCTGGATGACGTGGAAATGCGCCGTGGTGGACATTCCCTATGGTGGTGCCAAAGGCGGTATCATCTGTAATCCACGCAATATGTCGCCGGGCGAAATCGAACGGTTGACCAGGGCCTATACAGGTGCCCTTGTCGAAATCTTCGGGCCTGACAGAGACATTCCCGCCCCCGATATGGGTACGGGCCCTCGTGAAATGGCCTGGTTGATGGACGAATACTCCCGTGCTCAGGGCATGACTGTGAATGCGGTTGTTACAGGCAAGCCCCTGGTTTTGGGCGGTTCTTTGGGCCGTACTGAGGCTACAGGTCGTGGGGTAATGATTACTGCGCTGGCGGCAATGGAGAAATTGAAAATTAATCCTTACCATGCGAAAGTGGCTGTTCAAGGGTTTGGTAACGTAGGATCATGGGCCGCTACACTTCTGGAAGAAAGAGGTGCCTCGGTCGTTGCTGTGAGCGATATTTCCGGAGCCTACTACAACGACAGCGGAATTGACATTAACAAAGCCATAGAGTATCGGAATGCCAATAACGGCTCACTTGAGGGCTTTAAAGGTGCCGAAAAAATTGCGGGCGATGATCTGCTCACCCTTAACCTCGACGTTTTGGTGCCGGCAGCAAAAGAAGATGTGATTACCGTGCACAACGCAGACCAGATAAAGGCGAAGCTGATTGTGGAAGGCGCCAATGGGCCAACTTCAGCCAAAGCCGATGCTTTGCTGAACGACAAGGGCATCATGGCTGTGCCTGACATCCTGGCCAACGCTGGCGGGGTAACTGTATCCTACTTCGAGTGGGTACAAAACCGCCTTGGTTATAAGTGGACTGCAGACAGGGTGAGCCGGCGGTCTGACCGGATCATGAAGGATGCGTTCAACAACGTGTTCAAAACCTCTCAGGAGTATAATGTTTCTTTAAGGATTGCCGCTTATATTGTAGCCATCGATAAAGTAGCTAAAACTTATAAATTCAGAGGTAGATTTTAGAAAGATGACAATACACAAAGAAGGTAGAACATTATTGCTGGTGATGGCGATTATTTTCATCGGCTTGAACTACGTAGTTTTCAACTATGTGGCAATGTCGCTTATTCATACCCTGGTGCTTGCTGCCAGCATTGTGATCTACCTTCTTGTTCTTCAGTTTTTCAGGCTTCCAACATGCGTGACTCCCGAAGACCCTAAAGCTGTTTACGCACCCGCCGAAGGGAAAGTGGTGGTGATTGAAAAAACCACCGAAGACGAATGCCTGAAAGACGAACGCATACAGATTTCTATTTTTATGTCGCCTCTTAACGTACATGTCAACAGGGCTCCAATCAAAGGAAAAGTAAGCTTTTTTAAATACCACCCAGGAAAATACCTTGTTGCCTGGCACCCGAAGTCGAGCATCGAGAATGAAAGAACGACTGTGGTCATGGAAAACGACAAGGGTGTAAAAGTGCTCTTCCGCCAGATAGCCGGAGCAGTTGCCCGCCGCATCAAGTGGTATGTGAAAGAGGGCGACCAACTGACCCAGGGTGAGGAGTTCGGATTCATTAAGTTCGGCTCCAGGGTCGACGTGTTTTTACCGCTTGACGCCAAAATTGAAGTCAACATCAACGACAAAACTACAGGCGGCAAAACGGTGATTGCCAGGCTGGCCTAAAGCATATCGCTTCCAGATCGCTGGTTTAGTGAAAAGAAATTTATATCTTTTCATAAAAACCAACCCTTACATACTATGTCATCTACTAATTATGCTGGATTTTGGCTACGCTTTGTGGCCTACATTATTGACTATATCATAGTCTATACAGTCCAATCTTTTGTTCTGTTGCCAATTTTTGCCGCTCTGGGTTTTGGCTTTGCCACCACACCCGGCTTGTTTGACGATTCCATGAGCACTGAAGAAGCGATAGGGCTTTTTGCCGCTCTCGCTAGCATTGCCAGCGTTACCTTCTTAATTACTCTCACTATTCAGGTGCTCTATTACTCTTTTATGGAGTCAAGTAAGTACCAGGCAACCGTGGGCAAAATAGCTCTTGGCCTAAAAGTAACCGACATGGAAGGCAACAAACTCGATTTTGGAAAAGCCCTGCTCCGAAACCTGGGTAAGATTGTTTCTTCGATGATCCTCGGCATTGGTTATATCATGGCGGGCTTCACAGAAAAGAAGCAAGGCCTTCATGATATGATTGCCAGCACGTTGGTAGTTAAGAAGTGATTTGAAGCATATCAATGATTTGCTCGAGGTAGCGCTGGTCTACCTCGTCAAACTCATTGAGTCTGTCGCTGTCCACATCAAGAACGCCAAGCACTTTTCCGTCTCGAATGATTGGCAGCACTATTTCCGATTTTGAATCGCCGCTGCAAGCTATATGACCGGGAAACTGATCAACATCCGGCACAATAAAGGTTCTGGCCTCCTTCCATGAAGAGCCACACACGCCTTTACCCAGGTTGATTCTGGTACAAGCGATTGGCCCCTGAAACGGCCCAAGCACCAGCTGGTCTTCTTTGACCATATAAAAACCAACCCAAAAAAAGCCCATCCCGTACTTCAGAGCCGCCGCAATATTGGCCAGGTTGGCCGTAAGATCTGGCTCGCCGGCAATCAACGCTTCAATCTGAGGCACAAGTGATTGGTATTTATCTTGCTTAGTCGCTTCCTGCGGAATAAAAAGAGTTTCAGCCATTAGTCTCTTGTATAAATAATCAATGTATCACCCAAAATATCTTCCTTACTTAAAATAGTGCCTCCGCAAACCGGAGCCTTTATGCCCGTGGTAAATGTCGTGGGCGCATAAAAAACCCTGGCCTCGTCCCAAAGGTTCATTTCTATAAACGATTCCAGCGTTTTGGCTCCACCCTCTATAATCACCGATCGGATATTTTTCCTATGCAAATCAGCCAGCACCTCCGACAAGTAGTGATGTGCGTCGACCTTTACAAGCTCAAGGTTAGCCTCCAGCGACTCTCGTATGGTTGTATAGATGATCGTCGAAACGGAGCCGTCAAGCACATGGTAGTTACCATCCAACTCGTCACCCGGATCCAGCACTACCCGCACAGGGTTTTTGCCTGGCCAGTCCCTGGCAGTCAACTGCGGATTGTCGTAAACTACGGTATTGCTGCCGACCAAAATAGCATCCTCTTCTGTCCGCCATTTGTGCACCAGCTTTCTTGAATAGGCGTTGCTGATCCACTTCGAGTCATGGTTTTCCCGAGCAACAAAACCATCCATGGTTTGCGCCCATTTCAGGATGATGTAAGGCCTGTGGTCTTTCATGGCCGTTAAAAACCGCCTGTTCATCCATTCGGCCTCCTCAGCCAGCAATCCCACCTGCACATGGATACCTGCCTGTTTCAGTCTGGCGATACCCCGGCCAGCCACTTGCGGATTGGGGTCTTCAACAGCCACTATCACCTCTGCCACTTTTTTTTCTATCAAAAGATCGGCACATGGTGGTGTTTTGCCAAAGTGAAAGCAAGGCTCAAGCGTGACATACACAGTAGCGCCTTTAAGCTGCTCAGGATGTTTTACGGCATTCACAGCGTTTACTTCGGCATGGCCCTCTCCATATTTGCGATGCCAGCCTTCCCCAATGACCAGGCCGTCTTTCACTATTACACAGCCAACCAGTGGATTAGGGCTCACACTACCCAAACCTAACTGCGCCAGTTCAATGGCCCGCCGCATGAATACCTGGTGTTGTTCCAAATCAATTGCTATTTGCCTCATAAATTTGACATAAATTGTGAGACAAAAAAATTATTGCCTTGCCTATCCCCGCTATTACTTCTGCCGACAAACTATTCACCGAAGTGGCCAATCAACTGATCCTGATTTGTGGCGCCAATGAAGCACAAAGCATCACCGGCTACTTGCTGGAGGGAGTGCTGGGAATAACTGCCGGCGACAGGCTAGCCAAAAAACAACTGGAGCTATCCGAGGATGATAGGGCTAGGCTTGACGAAGCAGTTAAAAGGCTCAAAAATGAAGAGCCAGTACAACATGTGGTGGGCTACGGATGGTTCTACGGTAGAAAATTCTTTGTGAACAAAGATGTGCTGATTCCCCGACCCGAAACAGAAGAGTTGGTTCACTGGATTATCAATTCTCAAAAGAAGCCAACCAAGATCAGCCTCCTGGACATAGGTACAGGCAGTGGCTGCATCCCCATCATCATTAAGCTGGAAATGCCAACCTTTCAATGTGAGGGCTGGGATGTTTCCGAACCAGCCTTGGCAGTTGCCAGAAAGAATGCGGGTCGGCTGAGAGCTGAGGTACATTTTAAACAAGTCAATATTCTTGAGGCAACGATCGATAAAGGGGCTTTTGATATCATAGTTAGTAACCCTCCTTATGTCAGAGTTTCCGAAAAGCCTTTAATGAGCAAAAACGTTTTGGCATTTGATCCCAGCCTGGCCCTGTTTGTCGGCGACAATGATCCGCTTATTTTTTACAAAAGAATTGCAACGCTGGCCAAAACAGGCTTGAAAAAGGAAGGCTGGCTCTGCTTCGAGATCAACGAAGCTTTTGGCCCGGAAATGAAAGATTTGCTTGATTCATTGGGTTACTCTCAAATCGAACTGCGGCAGGACATCAATGGCAAAGACCGGATGATCAGAGGGCAGGTCGGCTAAAGCTGTTCCTCAAGAAGAAAAGCCTGCCCGGATTGAATATAAACCAAGCTATCCTTCTCAACGGAAAGAGTCGCCTTGTCCAAAAGTTGCTTGGATGGCTTTGCAGTAAACCCGCTCCACATAAACTCCTGTGGCTCATCCAGCGACTTTACGCTGAGCTGGGTGCCTGCTGGCTGCCATTTGCTGTATTTCCCTTGTCGGATCCACAGCCAACGGCTCGTTTCACAATAGAAAACAATGTCCATATTGGCGAAAAAGAGTGCTAACTCCGAAAGGGATAAATCAAAAGCAGAGGCAAAAATATTAACCGCCTTGTATCTCTTTGCCAAAAGGTAATGAAGGGCAGCAATGACATCATTCTGTTCACTTATTCTTTCCAAAATGGTCAAGGGGGCGAAAGCTTCCCAGACGGCGGCGTGTTGAATTTTTTCTTCATGGGTCGCCACCACTACATCGGGCTTGATTCCCAGGGTGGTTAACACCTCCACCTCTCCGGCGGGCACCACAATCGTCGGGCTCCACTCCAGCAAGCTTGCCAGCGTTTCGTTGCGAAGCCATGCGGCATTCAGCGCCAGCAAAGCTGGTTCCTGCTCATCTCGAACGATATGGTGTGAAGACATTAGCAGTGATTTACAAAAACACGAAGATGACTATTTCTTCCACGTTTTCATAAGGTTGTCGTTCACTTGTCGAATCTCCGCCCAGGTCCATATTTCCTTTGGCTTTGTCGACTGATAAGCCTTGCGGTAAAAAGAAATGACAGTATTTTCCAGCAACTCCGGAGCAATGGATGATGAGTAGAACCGCCTGTTAAAAGGGTGATCAAAACGTATTTCCTTGTCTTTAATAGAAGGGCCAAGCCGAAGAATAGGCCCGGTGTCTGTCACATCGGCACCTGTCCACTTCTCACCGGAAGTTTCCAGGCCATTTAGCTTATCTATAAGCGGCTGAAAGTTAATCCTGGGGTAAGGGTTTCGGCCGTAGGCGTCTACCCATGTCGTGTATTTATACTCTAACTCAAACTGGTTTCCCGGGTAAATGGTCAGCACCATATCTGTCTGCGCCGATTTCCCGAAAAGCGCATAATAATGAAGAGGCATTGGAGCATGAACCACAAGAAGCCGTATGTCTTCATAGAACTCCACACTGCCCTGGCTGGCCAACAGCGATAAGTGTTGATTGGCCAGTTGATATTCCTCTTCCCAATCTTTGCGAAACACCTCAGGGTCATTCAAAGCCTTTTCAAACGCCGGCAAAAAGAAGGTGTACTTTTCTACGCAGGCCTCTTCTTCCAGGTAGGCTTTTCCGAAAGGGGCATAAAACTTTTTCTTTTCTACACTATTCAGCCACGCCACAAGTTTCAGCGCCTGGTCAGCGAGCGCTGCGTCTTCCGGGAGCTCCCTGAAATCTCCCAGCAAAGCCATTGCCTTCAACAAATGCTGGTGCTTTAGCGCCAGCTCTGGATTCAGCAGAGACCAAATGCCGATAAACCCGTCTACGTCGAAGTGGTTATTCGTGACAAACCTGGCCGCCTCCGGCACAGCGCCCTTCACCAAAGCGTTGATGGCAATGGCAGCACTGGTGTCCTCGGCAAGTTCAGCAGGAGGGCCCGCTCCCCTCCAGTGGCTCAAATTGAGCCTGCCAGGAAGGAAGCAGTCTACTCCAATCACCTGATGGTGATCAAGTTTTTTGGCTTCAGCAAACGGAATGAATTCCATTAAAACCTCACAGATAAAGCTGCCAGAAAGTTCCTCGTTGCCTGAGGATAATAGTAGTTTTCTCGCACCTCATAAGCGCCCCCGAAGTATCCGAAGGTATATCCATTAGAGGAGTACAGCGTGCTGAATACGTTGTTCACCAACAAGCTGAGGCCTATTCTTTCTACCCATGCTGGTTTCCACTCATAGGTAAACCGGAGATCATTGACAAAGTAGGGATCGATAGAGCGGGATTCCATCTGCGTGTTGTCCATGTATTGACGGCCAACATACTTGGTAAGCAGCCCTGCTTCAAAGGCGGGAATCGGGCGGTAGAAAAGCTGAGACCCCGCAACGACATTGGGAGAGAAAGAGATGTCAGTGTTTTTGTAGACATTTCTGACCTCGTTGTATTCGTCAAAGTTGGTGCCGTAGTCGTAAAGCACTTCAGTGAACTCTTTGATTTTGTTTCTGCTCAAAGTCAGGTTGGCGTTCCATGTTAGCTGGTTGGTTAGCTGTACTGAGCCCTGTAGTTCGAGCCCAGCCCGGTAGCTGTCGGCCACATTGGTACGGACGGAGGAGCCAACGTCGTTAACCTCGCCAGTCAATACCAACTGATCTTTGTAGTCCATCAGATAGAGGTTGGCACCAGCCGAGTAGCGCTTACCGGCCGTTTTGTATCCGGCTTCCCAGTTACCCAGCGTTTCGGGTGCCGGCACTTTTCCAGCTGGAGCATCAATGAAGTCGCTTCGGATAGGCTCTCTGTGGGCAACGCTGTAAGAAGCGTAAAGCTGGGAAGTCCCTTCAAGGGCATAAGTAAGGCCTGCCTTTGGATTGAAAAAGAAGAAATTCTCGTCCACATCAATAGCGGCCTGGTCGCTGTCAACCCCTTCGGTAGTGTAGCCAATCGTACGGATTTGCAGATCGCCGTAGGCATTCAGCCTGTCGGTAAGTTGATAGTTGGCTTTCAGGTAGCTATTGAAGTCCTTCTTCAGCGCATTGCTTTCGTAATACCTGTCTCTGATTTCGGAATTGCTTGCATATCTGGCCCAGATGATCTCGCCAAAGTGATCTCCATCGTACACATTGAGGCCTCCGCCCAACGTTGTCTGCCACTTCTCGCCACTGTAGTTGATGCTATAGGTAAACCCGTAGAAATCATTGTCAAGCCAGCGACGGCGAATCAAATCTGTGGTCTCAACGGTAGTGTTTTCTATCACGATCGGGTCGAGCCCGTAGTCAGAAAAGTCGTCGCCCTCCCGGTACTGCTCATAGTAGCCACGGCCATAAGTGTAATGCAATGCACCGTTAACCGACCACTCTTTGCTCAGCTGATGCGTCAGGTGAAGCTGGTAGTGGTCTTGCTGGTAGTTATCAACCTCGTTGTCGTACTGATAGTAGTTGAAAGTGCGGCCTGAGTTCAGCAAGTTGTCTGCCTGAGCCTGCGAATACCCGTTGTTGGCGATCACCTCCTGCATGCCCTCCTCGTCGTTGTTGAGTCTCGCTTCAGGCGTACCCCACCACGACTGGTAGGTAACTTCTTTGCCTCCAAACACAAGCGCTTTCACAATGGTTTTCTTGCCGTAATAGCCTCCGGAAAGGAAATAAGATTGTAAATCTGACGACGCCCTGTCGATATAACCGTCGGAAGCAATTTTTGACAGCCTGCCTTCAAACGACCAGTGGTCCTTGATGAGACCGGTGTTGTACACAATGTTGTGTTTTCTTGTTCCGTAAGAGCCAAAAGAGTTGTTGATCTCGCCAAAACCTTCGGTGGAGGGCATGGAAGTTTGGAGGTTGATGGTGGCACCAAACGCACCCGCTCCATTGGTCGAAGCACCCACACCCCGCTGGATCTGAATATTGTTGGTAGACGAGGCAAGGTCAGGCGTATTGACCCAGAAAGTGCCATGCGACTCTGAATCATTGAGCGGAACACCGTTAATGGTCACATTGATCCGGGTAGCATCGCTTCCTCTGATCCGGATGCCGGTGTAACCAACTCCAGCACCTGCATCGGAAGTTGTCACCACCGATGGCGACCAGTTGACCAACATCGGCATGTCCTGGCCAAGGTTTTGCGCCTTTATTTCCTTGTTGGAAATAGTGGAAAATGTCATCGGCGTTTTCTCATTGGCCCGTGTTGAGGACACAATGATGCCCTCATCGAGCAGCAGGTCTTTGGAAAGACTAAAGTTCATGACTTCATCTGTACCAAGTGAAATTGCTTTCTCAACCGTTTCATACCCTACAAAAGACACTTTGATAGTCACCTGCCCTGTGGGCAGTCCTGTCAGGTAGTAGTTACCCAAATTATTGGTGGAAACTCCTTTTCCACTCCCTACAATGACCACATTAGCCCCCGGTAGGGCCTCATTCGTTTCTGCGTCAGTCACTTTGCCTGAAAGCGACTGGGCATCGGCATTCGCTCCTGCGAACACACCCGTCAGTGCCAGCCATAAGCTGACGCCCAACATTTTTTTGTTAAACATGTACCTTAAATTTTTCGGTTAAACATCAGTGGCATCAAGGGGTTTCTGCCACCTTAACGTTTCACCTCCTTTCCCTTGCGCCGGCATTACCCGGATCAGGTTCAAAGGGTATAATCTCAGCCCGAACTTATTCCGCCTACTGGCAGATAGGGCACCCCTGGTAAAATTACGCTGCTAAGGTAAGGAAGAATTTAGATAGGAATCAAATCGATGGAGCCGACAGCCCTGAAATGAAACCTATTTCAGACAATCAACGAGCCTACTTTCGCAATGGCCAATTGGAGCCTTTCTTCCTCATTACCACTCACTAACGAGTAGGGAAAGCCTTCCTTTTCGAGATAGCTTTTATAAATGTCAAAAAAATAATCCCGCATGTGTGGATGTTCCCTCAGTGGATCCTCCACCCAGGGCATGTCGATATCGGTAAGGAAAAAATAATCATATTTCATATGATCAACCTGCTCTGCAATCCAGGGATCACATCGGCCATAGCTGTGTTCGCTCCACACTTTAACGACGATAAGTGTGGTGTCGCAAAACAAAAAGTTGTTGGCGCCTCGAAATAATTGCTCCTCTTTCGCTTTCTGACCTTTTGCAATGGTCAACAAATCACTTTCCTCGTACGGTCGATTAATGTCTATAAGGTATTGCCTGGCAAACTCGGGTACCCACTGTGTTTGAAAATGGGCTGCCAGCTGGAGGCTCAAAGTTGACTTGCCAGTTGATTCGGGGCCTATAATGCCAATCCTTTTGGTCATACGGCCTCCTTCGTTTGCTGCTTCACATCATTTATCCATGCAACAAGTCCTATCACTGCAATTATTGTAAAAATGAAAAACTGAAAGCTGGCCAGTAATAGTCCTTTGTAGAAGTAAAGTGGCACGGAAATCAAGTCGCCTACAATCCATGCCACCCAGTTTTCCACCTTCTTTTTTGCCATGAGCCACATGCCCACTATGAAAATGGCCGTGGTCAAAGAGTCCCACAAGGGCACGTCACTATCGGTATGTTGGGTAAGAATGTAATACCAGAAGGCAAATGATCCAATCAGGAAAAAGGCTGTAATTACATTTTCTCTTTGGCTGTTATAGCTAACAGGAAGGGCTTCTTCACCGGGAGTCTTTTTACTCCAGAGAATCCATCCATACACGCTCATGGCAGTGTAATAAACATTGATGGCCATGTCGGCATAAAGCTTGGCCGGAAAGCAGATATAGACAAAAATGATGGTACTTACTATTCCGGTAGGGAAAACCAAAATGTCTCGCCGCATGGAATACCAGACGCTCAAAAGCCCAAAGAATACGGCTATTGCTTCCAGCCAGGTCATTTGTTGCACGCCAATTTTCAATCCTTCCAGAAACCACTCCATGCCCAAATATTCTTTCGTTAAAATTAATTTCGAACTAACCGTTCCGAATAATCTTTAATATCTTTAATTTTGCCCCGCAAATAATATCACGTAAATTATTATTTGCAAATGGCCCTCAACAACTCCAAGTTCAAGTACGAAGCGCTCACTTACGACGACGTACTATTACTCCCAGCGTATTCTGAAGTACTTCCACGCCAGACTGATACTTCGACGCAACTTACCAGAAATATCAGACTTAATGTGCCTCTGGTGTCTGCGGCTATGGACACGGTCACCGAATATTCTCTTGCCATTGCTATGGCTTTGGAAGGTGGTCTTGGTTTCATTCACAAAAACATGTCGATAGAGGCCCAGGCAGAGCAGGTTCGAAAAGTGAAGCGCTCTCAAAGTGGCATGATCCTCGATCCCATCACACTTGATGTGAACTCGACTGTAGGCGATGCCGTCGCCATCATGCGTGAATTCAAGATTGGTGGCATCCCGGTCATTGATGGTGACAGAAAACTGGTAGGCATCATTACCAACCGGGATTTGCGCTTTCAGAAAAAAATGAACGTACCTGTAAAGGACGTGATGACCACCGGTAAGCTGATTACAGCAGATGTGGGCATCGACCTGGCGCAGGCAGAGGACATTTTGCAGGAGTTTAAAATTGAGAAACTTCCCATCGTTGACAAGTCAGGCAGGCTGAGTGGCTTAATTACTTATAAAGACATTTTAAAGAAAAAAGATCGTCCCTACGCATGTAAGGATGAGTTTGGCAGGCTTAGAGTGGGCGCTGCGGTAGGCGTTACCGAAGACATTTTGGATCGGGTTGATTTGTTGATAAAAGCTGGCGTGGACGTAATCAGTATTGACACCGCACACGGTCATTCCAAAGGAGTTATTGACACCGCCAAAAGGGTGAAGAAGGCCTATCCCGACCTCGACATGATTGTTGGAAACATTGCTACTGGCGAAGCGGCCAAAGCGCTTGTTGATGCAGGTGCCGACGCTGTGAAAGTAGGCGTTGGCCCGGGCAGTATCTGCACCACCAGAATCATAGCTGGCGTGGGCGTACCTCAGCTGTCAGCAGTGGTAGAGTCCGCAGAGGCCATCAAAGGCAGCGGAGTGCCCGTTATAGCCGATGGTGGTGTGCGCTTCTCTGGCGACCTTGTGAAAGCTATTGCAGGTGGTGCCAGCAGCATCATGATCGGGTCGCTACTGGCTGGAACAGAGGAGGCACCTGGCGAGATCATTATTTACGAAGGAAGAAAGTTTAAGACATACCGCGGCATGGGCTCAGTGGAAGCAATGGAAAGTGGCTCTAAAGACCGCTACTTCCAGGACGCTGAGGACGACGTGAAAAAGCTGGTGCCGGAAGGCATTGTGGGGCGGGTTCCATTCAAGGGCCTGGTTTCGGAAGTGCTGTACCAACTCGTGGGCGGACTGAAAGCCGGGATGGGTTATTGCGGAGCTGCTGGCATCGAAGACTTGCAGAAAGCCCAATTTGTTAAAATTACAGCCGCTGGTGTTCGTGAAAGTCACCCGCACGACATCGCCGTTACCAGAGAGGCTCCCAATTATTCGTCGAGATAACAGTTATCAACATGGTATAATAAAAGCTGTCTTTGGGCAGCTTTTATATTTTTACAGTAATTAGTGATTTATTTAAATTGCCCTGTCAAACAGGTGTAACACTATTGGATGTTGTCGAACAAAAGCATCGTCAGACTTAGCATAGCCTTCGGAATTATATTCTGGACGTTGCTGCTATTGACCAACCTGTCGATCCTTTTCGATCAGAAGAACAACGCCTCACTGGGCATACCGCAGTTCCTGCCCCACGCTTTTCTCATCCTTTTTATCTTGTCTGTTGGGGTTTATTATCGCTACAGCATTGGTAAAGCAGAGAGCATCAATTTTATCGATTTGTTGTGGCGTGTATTTGTAACCGGCCTTCTTACTACCATCGTTTCACTGTCGATCAAGTTCTTTTTCTACGTTTTTGGAGGCTCCATGCTCACCAAAAACATTCTGTTGATCAACTTCTTTTACCTGGTCAACCTGGGGCTCATTCTATCGTTTTTGATTTCCACCTTCATCGTTTGGAAAAGGCTGATCCTCTATCAAAAATCCAAGAAGCTTCTGCGCACCTGGCAGTTCTTCGAATATTTCCTTTTTCTGAGCCTTGGCTTTGAGTTTTCCGGCTACAAGTTGTTCGACGTTCCTTTTAACACGGTAATTCTCTTGCTCGTTGGCATTGGGCTGATCTTGTCTGTCAACTTAAAATGGGTCGCCTATCTCAATTTTAAGCAAAAGTGGAAAAGCATCTTGTTTCTACTGCTGGTCATCATTTATCTGTGGTACTTCTTCATGAGCCTGGTTGGTTATTCCAATGAGTCCGTGCTGATCACCGACCTCCTCAACAATGTGTTCGTGCTGGCAGTCTTCGCCTTCATCTTCATTTACTCCGTTTTTTCTGTCCTTGTTATCCTGTTCAACCTCCCCACTTCCTCCGTTTTTGAGAGCAAACTGGAAGAGGTCATCAATTTCCAGCGGTTGAGCCAAACCATCCCAACCGGACAAAAAGAAGAGCAAGTCTTCGAAATATTACTTGATAGCGCTGTAAGTGCGGTGTTTGCAGACGCTGCCTGGCTGGAGATCACGGACACAAAGGCCGGCAAGCAGGAACTATTGGTAAGGAACCTGAACCCTGACCTTATAGACAAAATAAAGGAGGCTGCGCAAAACAGCACGTTGAAGCGAATTCTCAACTCTGAGCTGGAAAGAAACCCCACCAGCCAAAAACTGACGGCTACGCTTAAAAAAGTGCCGTTCAAGTCGATTCTGGTGTACCCCATTATTGTTAAAAATGAACAAATCGGCACTCTTGCCTTGCTGAAAGAGGTCGACGACTCCTTCAACAAGGAAATGATCGACATCATCAACACTTACGTCAACCAGGCGAGCATTTCGATTGAAAATTTCCGGCTGCTAACGGAAGCGCTGGAAAACGAGCGGTACAAGGAAGAGCTGAAAATTGCCTCACGGGTTCAAAAAAGTCTTTTACCACAAACCCTTGACAAAAACCACGACTACAACATCACGGCATTTTCTATGGCTGCCGACGAAGTAGGGGGCGATTACTATGACACCTTCCGCATCAACGACAATAAAGTAGCCCTTATCATCGCCGACGTTTCTGGCAAAGGCACGTCAGCGGCCTTCCATATGAGCCAGATGAAGGGAATTTTCCATAGCCTTGCACAGCTGGATCTGGAGCCAAAAGAATTTATGGTGCAGGCCAATAGCGCCTTAAGCCGGTGCCTTGAGAAAACCTCATTCATTACGGCTTCCTACTTCATAATCGACACAAAAAGTAAAGTAGTAAGGTTCACCAGAGCAGGCCACTGCCCAACCTTATACCTCGATGGCCGTACAAGGGAGACCAGCTTCTTCAAAAACAAGGGGCTAGGGCTGGGAATATTGCGAAACTCTTCCTTCGAAGACTATGTTCAGGTTAATGAGTTCTACTACAAGCCGGAGGATGTGTTCGTATTATACACCGACGGTATTACGGAAGCCACTAACCAGCACCAGGAGGAATTTGGGTACGATCGCCTCCGCACCTCTCTACTTAAGCATGCTAACCTATCACCCGACAAAATAAAGGACGGGATCATTGATGATTTATACGATTTCTGTGGAAAGCGGTCGTTGGACGATGATTATACCATGCTTATCGTAAAGTTCTCTGGGCATGAAAACGTTAAAAGTGTTGAATCCGTAAAAACTAAAAAATGATTGAAATCTCTACAGCAGAAGACAAAGAATATGTATGCATTAGTGTTGGAGGCGAAGTAGATGCGAGCTCATCTATTCAACTCGACACAACAATTCAGAACGCAGTATCTGATGGGTATAAAAAAATAATGATCGACTGCTCTGGGCTTAATTATATTTCTTCTGCAGGGCTGGGAGTCTTTATGTCTTACATACAAGAGCTGGAAATAAAGGAGATTAACATGGTTATTTTCGGCTTACAGGATAAGGTTTTCCATGTTTTTCAAATTTTAGGTCTCGATCAGCTTTTAAAAATTGTTGATGATGAAAAGTCCGCTAAGGGTTTATTAAATGTTATATAATTATAAGGCATCGTGCAGTACTGATAAACTTCAGGAGATCCGTCAATTTATTGACGATTTGCTGAGGCAGCATGGCCTTTCCGATGTGGAAAGTCACAAGGTTGTGCTTGCTGTGGATGAGGTGTGCGCCAACCTTATCATTCACTCGCATGGTTGCGATGCCAACGAATCCATTGAAATCTCGGTTGAATTCAAAGCAGACAAAACAACAGTTTTCGAAATAAAAGACCACGGTGAAGCGTTCAACATGGCTCAGTACAAAGAACCTTCTTTGTCAGATATTATCAGAACCAAGAAAAAGGGAGGCATTGGTCTTATGCTGGTAAACAGAATCATGGATAAAATCGAATTCTATCAGTCCAATGGTTACAATGTTTGCCGGCTCACCAAGGATTTTAAAAAGCAATAACAAATACTTCTAGCTGAATAATGAAGCCCCAGGGAGCCCTCTTCGTCCTTTTCATTTTTTCGTTTGGCCTATCAAACCCCGCCTTCTCCCAAAAAGAAGATCCCCTTTTTACGATTGGGGATGAAGCTTTTTCTACGGAAGAATTCCTCTATGCCTTCAACAAAAACCGGCAGGCAACTTCTGGTTCTTTTACAGAGCAAGAGCTTGACGACTACTTCAAACTCTATGTGAACTTTCGGCTTAAGGTAAAAGAGGCAAAAGCACTTGGTTATGATAAAAAGCCAGCTTTCGTGGAGGAAATGGCTGGTTACAAAAAACAATTGGCAAAACCTTACCTGACCGAAAACCTCATTAACGAGGAGCTGGTCAGAGAAGCTTACAGCCGCACTCTGGAGGAGGTGGAGGCTTCCCATATCCTCATAGAAATTCCAGCGAATGCCTCACCTGAAGATACCCTCAAAGCCTACAACCTTCTTCTTGAAATCAAAAAAAGGGTAGGCAACGGTGAATCATTTGCCACATTGGCCAAACAGTATTCGCAGGATCCGTCGGCCGCACAAAACAATGGCTATCTGGGCTATTTCGGCGCCTTCCAAATGGTGTACCCATTCGAAAATGCAGCCTTCAAAACTGCCGCCGGTAAAGTATCTGACCCCTTCAAAACGTCGTTTGGCTATCACATTGTTTATGTCCATGCGAAGCGAAAAGCCCTGGGGTCTATTAAGCTGGCACATATTTTTTTCAAAATGAATGCCGACTCAACATTGGCGTACACTAAAGCTGCAGAGGTAAAGGCAAAACTTGACAAAGGTGAAGTCTGGAACAGCCTGGTGGCGCAATACAGTGATGAAGGTTCTAATAAAAACAAAGGCGGGGAGCTGCCCTGGTTAACATTCAGGCAACTGCCAGCGTCATTTTATACTGCAGCAAGTGGTTTGGATAAACCCGGCGACATCTCTCATCCTCTCAAGGCGCAAAATGGGTGGCACATCATCAAACTGGTAGAGAAGAAGCCCGTGCCGCCTTTGGAAGAGGTAAGGACAATGATTGAATCACGCATTTCGGGCGATGACCGCTCCTCCAGTAGAAATGATCAAACTATTGATAGTTTGATCAGCCGACTAAATGTGAAGATTTTTCTTGAACCGAAAAGGGCCACCTTTTCATTGATAGACGGCAGGATCATTGAAGGCAATTGGTCTTACGACTCCAAAGGCTCAGAATTGAAAAAAGTGTTGGTTAACGCTGCCAATAGCCAACTAACAATAGAAGATTTCTTGCGGTATGTGGAGATAAACCAAAAGAAGGGCAGCAACCTAACAGCTGAAAAGTATGCTGATGAGCTTTGGAACAGCTTCTTGCTGGAGAAGCTAGAAGGCATCGAGCTACAGCAACTCTATGCTACTAACTCCGCTTACAGGTTTTTATACAACGAGTATTTTGATGGCACCCTGCTGTTTGAGGTAATGAACGAAAAGGTGTGGCAGATGGCCAACACGGATACTGTGGGTTTGAGCAGCTTTTTCTCAGAGCACCGGGATGATTATACATGGAATGAACGGGCAGAAGTGTTAAGCATTGAAGGCGAAAATAAAGTGCTGAAAAGCCTGATGGACTCTTCCATCGACACCTTGTTCCTTCTAAGAAAATACACAGTTGGCACCTCATCAGAATGGGGAGCGGCCAAGGCGGGCCTTGCAGAGGTATTCAATTCGATTGACTCCCTGGGACTATCTATTTATGCAAATGAAAAATCGGTTCAGGAAATAAAAACAGCATTTCCCGATGAGGCCTCAAGGGTTCGTTTTATCAAAGATGAGATCAACTCATCTCAAATTGAATTACTTACCCAATCAAAAAGTGTGTTAGAAAAATATTTCAATGGTCTGGATACGCTATCTTTGAAGGTTTCAAGTACTCTGCTTGAAAAAGATAATAACCTCGTTCCCAAAGAATACTGGAAGGCGGGGATTCATTTCGTCAACGACGGTGCCTTCTCGAAAATTCTGTATATAAAAAATATACAGCAACCTGCCCGAAAAGAGCTCGGAGAGGTCAAAGGCAAAGTGGTTTCAGACTATCAGGAATTTCTGGAAACCACGTGGCTAAATGAGCTGAAGGCCAAGTATAGCGTAAAAGTGAACGCCAGGGCTTGGAAAAATGTAGTAAAACAACTTAATGAAAAGTAAATACCTTCCTCTCGTACTCATCCTTTCTCTGTTGCATAGCTGCGAGTTTATAAAGCTAAAATCAGGAGAAGAAGCCAATGTTCAGGAAATTCCCGTAGCACGTGTCTTCGACACGTACCTCTATAAAGCTGACCTCACTGGTATTGCCCCTGAAAATTTGTCCCCTGAAGACAGTGTCAAGCTGGTTGAGAAGTACGTTGATAGTTGGATAAAAAAGCAACTCATGATTGCCAAGGCGTCTTCGAAGATAGAGTTCAACGAAGCAGAAATCGAACGCAAGGTGCTTGACTATAAGTATGCCCTCATGGTGCATGAGTTTGAAAAATATGAGATCGGCAGGCGCCTTAACAAAGAGGTTTCCGAGCAAGAAATACAAACCTATTACGACGATAAGTTTGAGAACTTTCTTCTAAAGCAGAACATTATCAAGTGCCTGTTTGTCAAAATTCCCAAGGAGGCCCCACGAATTTCACGAATCAGGGGTCTGTTAAGAAGTTACCCCGACTCCGACATGGAAGAAATCAAGTCTTATTGCTTCAGGTTTGCCATATCTTCCTCCCTTGAGGACAACGCCTGGCTCAACTTTGACGAGGTGGTGAAAAGCACTCCGCTAGCCACCATACCCAACAAAGTTCAGTTTTTGCGGGATAATTCTTTCGTAGAATCGTCGGACGACAAATTTATTTACTTCATAAAACTACTTGAATACAAAATCTCTGATCAGGTTTCTCCGTTGGAGTTTATCAGGGAAGACATAGTTAATATTATTCTTAATAAGCGTAAAATTGAGCTCGCTAAGAAACTGGAAGAAGAGATCATAAACGAGGCGCAACAAAACGATGAATTTGAAATTTACAGGAACTAGAATATTCGCACTCTCACTGGCTTTTATCATGATGGCGTCCCTGAAAGTATTGGGACAACAAACAATGGTGTTGGATGAGATCATCGCTAAAGTCGATAACTATATCATCCTTAGGTCGGACATGGAAAAATCCTACCTGGAAATGCTATCGAGAAATGACATTACTGGTATCACCAGGTGCGATGCCCTGGAAACGTTGGTTATCAATAAAATGCTTGTTGCTAAAGCAGAAATAGACTCCGTAATGGTGGAAGATGGCGATGTGGAAAGTAATCTGGATCGCCGACTACAGTTCTTCATCAATCAGGTCGGCTCCGAGGAGCGGCTGGAGGAATTTTACGGAAAAACCATCGATCAGTTCAAGGACGAGCTTCGTGAGAGCGTAAAGGAACAGATGGTTGTGGAAAAAATGCAGGGAACTATCACCAAAGATTTAACTGTGACACCTGCAGAAGTGAAGAAGTTCTTCAAAACCATTCCATCGGACTCTCTGCCGTTCTTTTCAACCGAAGTAACTATTGGCCAAATCGTAAAAATTCCTGAGCCTGGTGAAGTTGAAAAAGAAAAAATTCGCACACAGTTAATTGCTATCAGAAATAAAATTCTGGCCGGCGAAAGTATGGCTACCCTTGCCCAGCAGTATTCGATGGATCCGAGTGTGAGGAGAAACAATGGCGAGCTCGGGTTTTTCAGACGAGGAGATTTAGCGCCTGAGTTTGAAGCAACTGCGCTTAGCACGCAGCCTGGAGAGATTTCGATGCCCGTCGAAACCGACTTTGGCTTTCATATTATACAACTTGTAGAAAGAAGAGGAAACACCTACAACAGTCGACACATCTTGATGATTCCGGTGCCATCCCCTGCTGACATCAAAGCCTCCCGGGACTATCTGGACAGCCTAAAAACGCAAATTGAAGCAAAAACGATAACGTTCGAAAAGGCAGCAAAAGAATATAGCGATGACAAGGCGACAGCTTCCGATGGCGGCTTTTTGCTCGATGGCACAGGCGCACCGAGAGTTTCCGTTGAGGAAATAGACCCCGTGCTTTTCTTTACTTTGGATACGATGAAGGTTGGTAACATTACTGCACCCATTGACTACAGGCTAGATGACGGGACGCAAGCTTTGAGACTGATCTACTATAAAGACAAGGTTCCACCTCACCAGGCAAATCTGGAGCAAGATTTCCAGAAGATTTATCAGGCAACACTTAGCGCCAAAAAAAACAAGATTCTATCTGAGTGGTTTCGTAAAGCACAGGGAGATGTGTACATTGACGTTGATCCGGAATTCGACTTCTGCAATCTTTTAAAAGAGAATTACTGATAAACAATGGTTCAGTTTAAAAACGACAAAGAGGCCGCTGATGCTTTTCACCAGTCATATCTACAGTTAACAAAAGAAGTTTCGAAAGTAATAGTTGGTCAGGACAGGGTAGTCAAGCTATTAATTTCGTCTATTTTCTGTCAGGGGCACTCCCTTTTGGTAGGTGTGCCGGGCCTGGCTAAGACCTTGCTCATTCACACAATGGCGTCAGCGCTGCATTTGAAGTTTAACAGGATACAGTTTACTCCTGACTTGATGCCTTCTGATATTTTAGGGGCAGAAACCCTGGACAAGGAACGAAATTTCAAGTTCATCCTGGGCCCCATTTTCGCCAATATCATTCTCGCCGACGAAATAAACAGAACCCCTCCAAAAACGCAGTCTGCTTTGCTAGAGGCGATGCAGGAATACTCAGTGACAATAGGCGGAAAGAACCACCCTCTTGAAAAGCCTTTCTTCGTTTTGGCTACGCAAAACCCTATCGAACAAGAAGGCACCTACCCTCTCCCCGAAGCTCAGTTGGATCGGTTTATGTTCAATATTAACCTGGACTATCCTACGCTGGCCTCCGAAATTGAAATTGTGAAGAATACTACCTCAGAGCGGGAGCAATCTGTGGATCAGGTGATGACTGCGGATGAGATCAAGTTCTATCAGCAGTTGGTGAGAAGGGTTCCCGTGGCAGACAACGTGATTGAGTATGCCGTTAAGCTTGTTCATAAAACCAGACCGAACGACGGAGGGGATGAGCTTGCCAAACAGTACCTGGAATGGGGGGCAGGCCCAAGGGCGTCTCAGTTTCTTGTGCTTGGTGCAAAATGCAATGCACTTATGAACGGCAAGTATTCTCCGGACATCGAAGATGTCCAATCCGTAGCGGAGCCCATCCTCAGACACAGGATAGTGCGTAACTTCAAAGCAGAATCGGAGGGAATAACCGAAGAGCAGATCATCACCCGACTCCTTTAGAGCTAGTTAGAAATGTAGAGGAACGTGCCGTCCGACACTGCCCTGTATTCAACCAAAGGATATTTTGCAGGGCCAGCCGTAGGGTACCCGTCAAGATCGAAGGTCGATTTGCAGCAAAGGTCTTCCATGTAAAAGCCAGAGCTATTCATCGTGACTACTTCACATTCTTTGTCCGGCCCGTAGGTGCAGATTCGATCCCACACCCTATACTCTGATTGAGATTGCCGGTAAACAATCAGACCTTTGTTTCCGCCCGATAAGTACACAAAGCCTCCAACCTGCCGAAGTGACTGATATTGAAGGTTGGATAGGTTTATTTCGATGTTGACAATTTTTGGAGGGATATTAGGGCCAGTGTTCGATTCACTGCATTGAGCAAAAATCAACACCACTGCTAAAACTCCAAAGACACTAGCCAGCCTGCTCAAAGAATGGAGGAAAATTGTTTCAAGAAGCGAACATCATTTTCGGTAAAGAGACGAAGATCCCTCACCTGATACTTCAACAAGGCCATTCTCTCTATTCCCATTCCAAAAGCAAAGCCTGTATATTTCTCCGAGTCAATACCACAGTTCTCCAGCACATTTGGGTCGACCATACCAGAGCCGGCTATCTCCACCCACCCTGTATACTTGCATATGTTACAACCTTCTCCGTTGCAAATAAGACAGGAGATGTCAATCTCTGCGCTAGGCTCTGTGAATGGGAAATAGGACGGCCTGAACCTTATTTTGACGTCTTTATGGAACATTTCCTTGGCGAAATGATACAGGGTGTCCTTCAGATCTGCAAAGCTCACTCCTTCATCTATATACAGGCCCTCTACCTGGTGAAAAATGCAATGAGCCCGTGCGGTAATGGCTTCGTTCCTAAAAACTCTTCCCGGCATAATAGCCCTGAAAGGTGGCTTCCCGCTTTCCATTAACCTTACTTGTACGGAAGATGTATGCGTTCTCAACAATACATCAGGATCTTTCTCAATGAAAAATGTATCCTGCATTTCCCTTGCAGGATGGTTTTCAGGAAAGTTAAGCGCAGTGAAGTTATACCAGTCAGTCTCAATTTCAGGCCCGTCGGCCACCGAAAACCCTATTCTTTCGAAAATCTCTATGATTCTTGCTCTGAGGGCGGTCAAAGGGTGAATGCCTCCTATTTGGTCCGTTGCGGCTGGAAGTGTTAAATCCTTTGTTTCTATGGTTGCCTCTCTACGCTCTTCCAGGCCAGACACCAGCTCCTTGAAGCGATCCTGTACCAGCACTTTTAGTTGGTTCAGAGCTACTCCGTAATCTTTCTTTTGAGCTGGCGGAACATCCTTGAAGGCATCAAACAAATCTGTAAGAACGCTCTTTCTGCTTACAAACTTCATCCTGAACGATTCAAGATCAGCCTCCTTCTCAGCAACAAATTTCTGCACCTCTTCCTTTAACTCTTCAATTCGTTCGATCATGAAAGAAAATTTTAACAAAAGTAAGGAACTCACCCTGTAATCAAAAAGCTGGTTTCCATCGGATTCGGATCAAGCCAAACTTAAAGTCGTATGCTGCTCGAACTATATGTTTTCACAAACTCACGGTAAACACTTCCAATTCCTTGTTCCAAAGTGATAGTTGGCTTGAAACCCATCGCCGAGAGACGGCATGTGTCCATGAGCTTTCTTGGTGTGCCATCGGGCTTTGAAGTGTCGAACTTTAAGGTTCCCTGAAAACCAACAATATCTTTTATTAACAGCCCCAGGTCTTTTATGCTAATATCCTCTCCCCAACCGATATTCAAAAATGACGGGTCCTTTGAATGTGGCTTGGCATCGAATTTTTCCATCAGATAAATACACGCTTCTGCCATGTCGTCGACATGAAGAAATTCCCTTTTGGGGGAGCCGGTACCCCATACTTCCACCTCACTTGCGCCGCTCACCTTTGCGTCATGAAATTTCCTGATCAGCGCCGGCAACACGTGGGAGTTTTTCAAATCATAATTATCATTAGGGCCATAGAGGTTAGTGGGCATTACTGACACAAAGTTACAACCATATTGATCTCTGTAGGCCTCACACATTTTGATGCCAGCTATCTTAGCTATTGCATAGGGTTCATTTGTCTCTTCCAAAAGTCCTGTAAGCAAATAGTCTTCTTTAAGTGGCTGAGGAGCAAGTTTAGGGTAAATGCAAGAAGAGCCAAGAAACATCAATTTGGTAGATTGGTATTTCCAGGCCGAGTGAATGACATTATTCTGGATCATCAGATTGTCGTGTAGAAATTCTGCCCGATAGGTGTTGTTGGCATTAATTCCTCCGACCTTGGCAGCGGCCAGAAAGACATAATCTGGTCTCTCCACCTCGAACAGGCTCTCCACATCAGCTTGGCGGCGCAAATCACATTCCGCCGAAGTCTTCAAAACAAAATTCGAGAAACCCCTCTTTTGTAAGCCCCTTAAAATAGCAGAGCCGACCATTCCCCTATGGCCGGCAATAAACACTTTTGATTCTTTATGCACTTGCTAGAACATTTTAAAGACAATTCTAATAGGCATTTTCCCTATTGAATACGATTGAATAAACAGTCAAAACTATGATTTTCAGGTCAAGAATAAAAGACCAATTCTGAAGATAGAATCTGTCTAGTTTCACCCGAGAGCTCATTTGGTGGAACTTTTGTATTTCGCCCCTGTAGCCCATAGCCTGTGCTAAGCCCGTGATACCAGGTTTGGAAGCATGGCGTTGAGTGAATTTATGGACCCGATTTTGGTACGACTCGTTGAGGGGAATTGGGTGAGGCCTCGGCCCAACTATCGACATATTGCCTATCAGTACATTTAAGAACTGAGGAAGTTCATCAAGACTTGTCCTTCTGAGGAAAGTCCCGACCCTGGTTATTCTGGGATCATTTCTGGAAGCCCATTTGGTATCTGCTACGTTGTTGATCACCATCGTCCTGAACTTATAGCAAACAAATGGGGAGTTGCCCTTACCGTGACGAAGCTGGCGGAAAAGAACCGGACCATTTGACTCCAGCTTTATCAACAAACCAAGGATAGGATAAAGCCAGCTCAATACTAGCGTAACTATAAGAAGGGAGAAAACAATGTCAAATGATCGTTTAACAACCCGATTCAAGATGCCATCGAGTGGGAGGTCGTTGATATCGACAATAGAGATGTCGTCAAATCTGGTAAGAGAATAGGTCTTAAAGAGCTCCGTGTTAAAATGAGGTATTAGCTTGACCTTCTTTAGCTGAGCATCGGCGGCATTGACAATCTGACTAAGAGCGAACCTGTTAACACCCTCACTCACATAGATAAATTCAGTCTGGTTGATTCCGTTTCTAATAAAGTCGTCTATTCCTCCAAGGATAGGTATCCCGTCCTTTTGAGACGCCCCCGAGTAGGTATCATCGTAAAAACCCACACACCTTATTCCATATTCAGGCTTCCTTCTAAATAAGTTGTACAGACGAACCCCCTGGCTATCGAACCCTATGATAATGGCGCTTCTAACATTACCGCCGAACTTCCGATACTTATTGAGAACTATGTGGACAAAAACTCTGTAGAAGCCAACAGCAATAAAAAGCTGAACAAAAATGAGCACCAGAAACTCCCGGTTCAGCTCATAAGCCTCGAAGAGCACCCAGAAGAAAGAAATCAGTGACAGTGATATGAAAAGTGTAAAAAATGCCCTCTTTAGTGTTACATAATAATTGGTAGACCTGCCAATTTTAAAATCTTCGGCAACAACCGAAACCGACAACCAGATGCCCAGGTAAAACCCGAAGGCCCACCGGTATACTGGCTCAAGTTGAAAGCTACCATTAATAAAATAATAGGAAAGCAGGAAAGGTATTGATATGACCACTAACTCTCCAAAGATGAAAAGGGCAGGGAATAGTTTATAAAACCTTTTAGGCATTTTAAAATGCGTTACAGAGTATAGTTAATTCTGCAAAATGTTTTCGGTTTCAATAAGGGTCTTTTCTACAACAGGGTGATTAGTAGGTACTTTAGCTCCAGGGAATTTTTTATTGACTAGTAATTTAGGACTTTTTCTGACTTTATTTTTCACAGATCGCAAAACAAGATAGTCCAACGAAAGGCCGAGAAAAATAGCCGTACCAATTACAATTGGAAGCATTATTGAGTCTGAATAGCTCTTTCCAACGATAGCAATCGCTACGAACATGAAGTTAATAGATGTTAATATAAGCGTGATATGACGATGTTCAAACCCCATCCGCATTATGAAATGATGCACGTGACTCTTATCAGGCGAAAGCGGAGACTTTCCTTTTCTCACCCTTTTTACAAAAATACGGGCAGTGTCAAAAATAGGCAAAATCATTACCGCCACTCCTGTGGCCACCGAACCACTAAACTTTATTGGAGAGCTTGCATTAAGTGCGAAATTGCTTTCGATAAATAAAACGGCGAACGATGCCAGCAGCAAACCAATTGCCAAAGCACCCGTATCTCCCATAAAAATCTTCGCAGGTGACCAGTTAAACATCAAGAATCCAACAATTCCTCCAGCAAACGTGGCCGCTATACCTGCATAAAGGTGCTGCCCATTCAACTCAAACCAAACGCCAAAAAAAGTTAACGCTAACAAGCTAATTGCCCCTGCCAAGCCGTCGACTCCGTCAATTAGGTTGAACGCATTGGTAAGTACAATTATTGTGAAAATAGAAATAGGAACGCCAACATATGTTGGAAGGTCATATACCCCAAACAACCCATAAAGAGATGTTAGCTGTACTCCACCAAAAAATACAACCAAAAGTGCTGCCGCCAACTGCCCTATCAACTTATGTAGAGCGGACATATTAACCAGATCGTCCCGTAAGCCTACCATAAACATAATGCTGACAGCAAACAATAAACTCCTGCTCTGGTTCAGCTCGCCAAATGTAAACCACAATAATGTAGCGAACAATACACCTATCATGATGGGTATTCCACCCATTGACGGTGTATTACCCTTATGGATTTTCCGTCCTCCTGGAGTGTCTGTAATACTATTTTTAACAAAAAAATAGATCACCGCCGGCGTCAGGATAAAGCAGATTAAAAAAGACGTAAGTGCAAAAAGTATCTTTTCCATATCGAAATCGGATGTCAAAGATAGTTCTTAACAATTAACCTGCCAATTTATATGGCTTAATTGTTAAGAAGAAAAATGTAAAATTTTCAAATTTTATGATTTTTCCTAGTAAATCAAGCAAGGAATTCGCTCGAAAAGTGAAATACCTATTGGTAAGAGACTGAGTGTAGGGCACCCAAAAGGATTCACAGAATCCTTAACCAATGAACTCCTAAAGAACTATCCTATGGTTTTGAAGGAACTCCGCTTTCAAAGTCCTCTGCAAACCTGTTTTAAGTGGCACAGGAGGAGTAAAGTTAAGCTGGCTGATATTGTTACTTTTGAATTGAGTAGTAGCGCAGAATTTTTTTACCCTAACACTACTAATAGGAAGCTTTTTCCCGGTAATCGCCGCTAACACATCAAAGCCCATACCTCCCAAATACCCAATCCAGTAAGGAATACGAACTTTACGGCCTGCATCTTCACTCCTGCCTATGGTGATATTCACCTCCCTCACAAGTTCGTTCATTGTGTAGTCAGGCTTGTCTACAGCATTCATCACCATATAGCCTTTTTGGTCAATAAGTGCCACGAGTAGGGCAACGACGTTTTCGATATAAATCATTGACTTACGATTGTTGCCATTGCCAATCATAAGAAACCTTCCGGATACGATCTGAGCCAGCAGGTTGTATACGTTGCCCCGGTTGCCTTCCCCAAAAACCACAGTTGGACGAATCACCAACAATGATTTACCCTCACTGCTTTCAAACCACTTTTCGTATTCCTTTTCCGCCAGTAGCTTAGTCCGTCCATAGTCATTAAAGTGGTTGAATTCCCCCGTTTCGTCCGTTTCGTTTTTCGGCAAGCCATAGACCGCTACCGAACTAGTGAAAATAATTTTCTTTATGCCTAATTCGTCTGCCACCAAAGCCACATTTCTGGCACCATCTACATTGACTTCGTCATAAAGGGAGAGGGGTGTTACATTATCTTTATGCTCTGCTGCAAGGTTGATGATCGTATGGCAGCCATCTAGGCCGCTTAAGAGGCTCCTGTTGTCTCTTACATCACACCACTTCCAATGCTCAGGGAAGGCGGAGCTTTTTTCTACGTCAAGTATAACAAAATCATCCCCTTTTTCTTTCAATCTGGCAGCAAGCCTGGAACCTATAAAACCCGAACCTCCAATAAGTGCGATCATTTAAAAACTTTAATAACTACATTCCAAAATAGAAAATAACAAGATTTTAAAAAAGACAAGCGTTCCACTTCATAAAAAAGTTTCCAATTATACTTAAGCAGCTTAATTTTATTGCTGGAGACAGACATACTTCGCTGAGTGTAAAGTGCGAGCGGCTGATCACCTACACAATATGCGTAAGATGTCTTCTTCAAAATACTTAGCCAAAGTCCATAATCCTGCCTCTTTTTAATCTGAGGCATATACATCTTCCCCAACGCCTCTGCATCATATATGGCTGTCAAGCATCCAATATAATTCGTCCTCAGCAATTTACTGTAATTCAGTCTTTTTGGTAAATCATTTCCTTTCTTCAAAATATCGCCTTCTTCAGAAATTGTAGAATAGTCTGAAAAACAAAAAACTGCTTTGGATTGCTTCATAAAGGCTATCTGTTGTTGCAGTTTTTGTGGAAGCCACTGATCATCAGCATCTAAAAAAGCAACGTACTTACCCTGTGCCTTTTCAATGGCGCAATTTCTCGCAAAGGCAGGGCCTTTGTTTTCATTATTTAGAAGAAGTATTATCCGACTATCTTTTTTTGCAAAGCTCCTTACAATTTCTACACTTCCGTCAGTAGAGCCATCATCAACCACAATCATCTCCCAATCATGAAAAGTTTGTTTGACAACTGAGTTAATCGCGTTAGCAATAAATAGCTCAGCATTAAAAAGGGGTGTGATAATAGACACCGATTTACTGCATCTATCGATTAACATTGCGAGTTTTTTAATTGATTCCACGTATCAATCATCAACTGCATAGATTTTTCGATATCAAAATTATTCTCTATTGTCTTTCTGGCTTGCTTACGAATCCCAATGAACTTCTCAGGATTAATAAAAAACTGCGTCAGAATAGTAGCAGCTTTTTCGTAATCATGATATTCAACCAGAAACCCATTTTGGCCATCCTGGATAAGTTCTTCCATCCCTTTAGTGTTTGTAGAAACACAAAAGCAGCCGTTAGCCATTGCCTCTTTCACAACATTTGGCAGTCTTTCTCCTTTATACGAAGACATAAATAGGAAAACCGGAGAATCCTTCAATTTCTCAAGTAACGTCGAATGACTGATATGTCCCAAAAAAACAACGTTTTCTGATAGGGTGAGTTGTCCGGCCAGTTCTTCGAGGCGACCTCTATCAGGTCCGTCACCAGCTACAGACAATTGAGCAGTCGGAAATTTTTCTGAAAGAATCGAAAAAACCCTCATAACATCTTCGAAAGATTTCTCTTGAATAAGTCTTCCAGCGGATAGAATTTTAAAACTGTTTGCTTCATTCAAATGATGCGGGGCAAAAGGAATCTTGGACAAATCAAGAGACTGGTACACTAAAGTAATCCTGTTTTCTTTTACTCCCCAAGACTTGATGTCATTGATATTCTGTCTTGCCCAGGTAAATACCCTGTCAGCGACAAGTACCATTTTCTTGCTAATCCCGAGCGCCATTACGAGATCATATGCACTTAGAGATATGGTAACAACTGTCCAAGGAGATTTCTGCTTGATAAGAAGGCCAACAAGAGAAGGAAAATGACCCCAATAGAGGTGGACAATATCTATTTTCTGTTTTCTTATCTCCCGAAAAACGAAAAAACTTGGAGGGAGCAAGACAAGGCACTTAAACATATTTTTAAAGTCCCCCATACTGTTTCGTATTACCTTGCCAAGCAGGACTATCGTAAGATCAAGATTCAAAATCATTTCCCAACACCCACTTACAATAGCTCTTGAGTGAAACGTACTTTGGTCGATACCCTCCAACCCTCTTTCCTTTATCAGCTTCGAGTGGTCTTTATGATAGCCTTTCAACGCAAAAACACTTACGTCTATCTTCTTCCGGGCTAATTCTTTTATGTCATTCGAAACAAACACCTCGGAAGGCACAGGAAATTGCATTAGTACATACCCTACTTTCATTTTATGTCTCATTGGAAGTAAACAAAAGCCTTCCCCGGATAACTATTGCTAAGAAAGCGTTATATAAAAACGAAGTTCTAAACTGCTCGGTAAGATTATTGCCAATTGCACATACTGGTAATGCAAGTAACCATATGACGGCTGCAAGAAAGAAAACAAACAAAGGATGGGCTGGCGATAACTTTCGTAAAATCTTAATTAACGAATACAGGGCTATTAAATAAGGAATAATGAAGATGGTGAATAACCCAACAACACCATAACGAAAGAAGAAGAAGGTATAAATACTTTCAACGTACTCCATGACATCTTTGGCAGGACCATTGCCGAAAAAGAAATTCAGTGGACTAGCAGTCGCATACTCGATTGCCATATTAAGCTGCTCAAGCCGTGTTGAGCCTGCACTAATCTCCTGCCCTCTATTATTCCAAATTTTTACAAATTCGTAGGTCAGATATTGATAGTTCTCAATGAGGTATCCAACTGAAGCAATGAAAAAAATGATTGATAGCACCAGCAATAGATTATACTTGATCAGTGTTTTAGGTAATTTAAATTCTCGAAGGCTCCTAAAATTGACCAACACCATCATGGCAGGCGTTATTATAACCAGGCCAAAAAGCATGCCCACAGCTATGGACCTCGACTGAGTAGATACAAACATTAACAAAGCGAGTAGGAGCAGAAATATAAATTTCCATGACTTGTATAAAAACTTCAAAAAGAAGTAATAAATGTAGAAACTCATCACAAACGCATAATCGTATGGGTTTATAAAAGGCGCACAAACCCTCCGAGATTTGACATTATGAGCTTTCGTGAACCAAGCGATGAGAGGATCAAAAAAACCTACAAGATGAGCGACGCTTAAAAGGACAAATCCGGTGAAGACAATAAGTAGCCCCTTTTCAAGACTTATAAAACTTTCTTTGCTGTTGAATGAATAAAATGTTAGTAAAAAAACAGAGGCGTATAGCACAGGCCTGTATATATCCGATAAATCCCTAATTGTAATAGAGAAATCGTTGAAAATAAAGCCAATTATAGAGGAGACCGGTAGTAGGAGGAAGTAAATGAAATAAGCGGCAAAAACTCCAAAAATCGCTTTCCTTTCAGTGGTGTTGAGGGGAAGAGTGCCTCTTAGAAAAAAAGAGATGGAGAGCCAACACAGCATTATCGTGCAAACAATTATAGCTAAAACACCAGCACTACCCAAGCGATCATAAAAAGGAGGAGCAAACAACGAAAACATTGCTATAATAAAAAAGGCACTGACTTTGGTTGAGTCCGTTCTATCAATCAAAAGGAATTTCTGGATGCGTCCCACTATTAAAAATTCGTAGAACTATTATTTAGCTGACTTCTCCTCATAAGTACGATTTCGTGTCCTCGCAGAGCAAACATCATTGGTCGCATTGCTCTATTACGGACACCCATTTATTTAGTACATTTTTGTTTGAATAGATTTCCCTGACTTCTGTGGCATTTTGTCCATACTTCTGCTTAAGAGATTGATTACCAGCTAAACTTTCCATAGCAATTGCCATAGCTTTGTATGACTGATTATCAACCAATATCCCGTTGTGTCCATCTTCTATTATTTCAGATGGGCCTACTTCACAATCAAAGCTAATGACCGGACAACCCGCAGACATCGCTTCGAGTAAGACATTGCCAAAGCCTTCAAACCTTGACGAAAAAACGAATATGTCACACATTTTGTACCAATCGAGAATATTACCTACCCGACCAGGCAGCTTAATGCGCCCTTCCAACCCATTTTCAAGAACCAACTGTTCCAGGTTCTCCCTTTCTTTACCCTCACCGGCAATAATCAAATCCCAATTAGGTATTTTTCCTGCTATTGTTGAAAATATCTTTATTAAGTTATCAAATCCCTTTTGGTCATCTAATCGACCAACACTCAAAAAATATTGCTTTTTGGGATCAAAAAACAGGTTTGGATCAACAAAGGGATCAAAAGAGAGTAAAGGCCAATCAATGGAAACCGGAATTACATTGACTTTTTTAAGTTTAGTATTCTTCATCACCCAAGTTGCAGTTGACTGTGTCAGGGTAACGGAGCTATCCGCATATCGATATAGATACCTACGAAGACCCCTCCAAATAAATGATGGGTTTTCGTATGGAGGATGATTTCTTTCAGAAAGAATTATTTTGGTTTTTAATTTTAAAGAAGCCAGCAGCAATGTCAGTGAAGGCTCTGTCATCATGCCAATTGCTACATCAACATTGTTCTTTCTTAGTACTTTCCTGAGAGCAAAAATATCTCTAAGGACCAGAAATTTTCTGGTTACCCAGTTACTCTCTTTCCATTTACCAATTGTTATTCTTACAACATTTCTCGGTGTGGGGTAAAAATCCTGAGATGGTGAATCACGACAGGCTAAAAAAACAGAATATCCACGTTCAGCAAGGTAGGCCGACAGATTGCAAGTTACTCTTTGAGCCCCTCCAAGGGCTAGCGAATTAATATATAATAATATTACTTTTGATGCCATATGTCATTGCCTTCGAGGTTTAGCCCATAATGAAAGTGATAAATGTTCAACCGCTTCTACAATCCTCAGCAAATAGAACACAAACACAATTTTCATTTTGTCTGGCAAATTATACTCGTTATGCCTTTGAATATACAGGAAGGTTTTAATAGGTGGTTTAAAATTGACCAAGAGTCTAAAAAGATAATAAAATGTAGATTTGTTCCCGTTGTGAGTTCCTCCTGCAACACGTCGTCGCTTACTAGCAAGTTCTTTAAAGGTTTGTCTCGCTGGGTGAGATACGACAACATCATTCTTGTATCGAATAAGAAAGTCTGATTTATATGCTCGGAAACCCCATTCGTGATCACCTCCTGAGAGTAAGCTTTCATTGAATAGCCCAATTTCATCAAATACTGCTTTTCTTGCAAGCATATTGGCGGTAACAGAGGTTCCCTTAGCCGCATTTTTCTCTTGTTCGAAAGCAAAGAGGGATTCAAAGACTTCTGCTGCTGTTCTTCGTTTACCAGAATAAAATAGATTAACGTGTCCAGATATTCGAAATAAATCTTGTTCAATTTCAAAATGACTTATGCCTCTTTCCAACCAATCATTTGCCGGAATACAGTCAGAATCGGTAAACGCAATTATATTACCAGAAGCCAAGTTGATTCCCTTGTTCCTGGCAGCATACGATCCCGTCTTAAGTTCGTTAGTTATTTGAAGATTAAGTGTTGCAAAAGACGCTGCAAAATTAGGCGGAGGAGGATAGTCAATACAATTGTTAACCACGATTACCTCAAAGGTGGACTTGTCAACTGTTTGAGCCTCTAAAGCGCTCAAACAACTTTTTAGTCCATCCCAATCTTTGTAAACAGGAACAATAACAGACAACATGGATACTATAGACTTCTTAAAAAGTTATGGATACTTTCAAACACTCTATTCAAGATCTTGAACAAGGATCTTTTCTTGGTCATATCAATTTCCTTATCGCCACGAAACTCTTTCAATACATCTATATATTCGCTCAAACAATCCGATAAAAGTACGTCATTGCCTGCAAAAATTCCGGTAATTGTGCTTTGAGTAAAATGAATAAAAACTATCGGGAACTCGTCATTTATTACTACGGTCCCAGAAGCGCTCAATGTTCTTTTGCATTCTAAAATATTCCAGTTTGCAACATTACAACCTCGATGCTTCACAATCTGCACCTTATCAAAAAAAATAGGAAATAGATTCAAATACGATTGATCATGGAGTTGTCCTCTAAATGAATTCCTAGTGCAAGAATCTAAGCAACTTTCAGCCCAAAAGTCAAGAGCCGGCATTGAATTACGATTGACCCCGATAAACCCTGCATTATAAAGGCCTTCCTCAAAGTTCAGATAAAAGTTTTTTCTATCATCACGCAGACGAGACGCTCTCCAATGGGGTGTTAAAATGATGCTTGAATCGTCAAGGTAGCCGAACAGAAAATTATAGTCTCCAAAGAAAAAAAGATCACTATCAACATAAATGACTTTAGAGTAGTGAAGTAGTAAGTATTTCAACAAAACTGGTTTTAACGTCCACCTCAAAAGATCTAAATCATTCTTATACTTAACCAAAATGCGTTCGGCTACCTTGTCGTTAGCTATTTCATCTAAACAGATAAATGATGTGTTCGGAAACTTAATTCGATATTCTTCGAACGGACCTGTTGAATCAACAACCAAAACAACTACCCTCATTTTTGGGTCAAATTTCTCTAAAGATCTATTTAGCGCCGCTGCCCATGGTAAGTGACTCTTAGTAATTATCGTGCAAAATGCTCTCATTTTAATGCTACTAGCAAAGTCAAAATCTTATTATTATTTATTAGACAGATAGTAAAATTAATTTTGTGACCTCACAATCTGGTAAATTGCTATGCAAGGAAGTTTACTTTCGATGTTTCTAGCCTTTTAGGGTATTACTTCCTGGTAACCACACTGCTAAAAACTCGATGCATAATTCCCCTTTTGTAAGATAAAACCAAACTTCGTTCTGATTATATGGAGATCAGCTCAACCAGGCACTCTAAATTTTTGTTCTTGCCAAGTCGGTCGGCCGATATATTTATCTCAAGCCGTTTCAGCCCCTTCATAGCTTTGTCGTAGGTATGTGGGGGAGGATTCAGGTTAACGACGTCAAAAACCACATTGTCGGGAGAAAGTATTCTAACATTCAATTGCTGTCCCCCTTTTTTAAGAATAGCCTCATTTCCTTTCACCTCAACTTCAGCGTCCACCATCATCTGCCATCGGAACTCATACTCACTTTTCCTAAATTCAACAGAATCCTTGATTACCAACTTCTTAGGGCCAAGTTTCACAAAATACCTGAGCGCAAGATTAACGTCTTCCGCAAGTACGTTAGTCATGTCTGCAGAAATCGAAGGAATCGATTCACTAAGGAAGCGCCCCTCAACAACTCCATTTCCTGTAGCGGAATGCTTGCTTCCATTAATAGTAATCGTACTATGGCCATAATTACTTTTGCTTAGCACATCCCACCGTGTGGAAGATTGTTCATAATTCCACTGGTCGATTTTGCTCACACTGCTCGCCTTGAAATAGCTTTGATTGCCCATGTCAATTGACCACCTTATACCCTTGGTTTCAAAAACAAAAGAACCGGCATCCATATGACCATGGGGCAGACTGGCCTTCCCGCCTTTGACTCCCAAATAAAATACTGAGTCTTTGATCACTCCAACACTATTCTCCCCCTTAGCCACCCAAAGTACAGGAAGTTCTGAACTTCCTTTTGGTTCGAACTGTACCAACCACAAAAACGCAATGGGTGCATATCTTGAGGAGGCCCTTCCACTGCGCAAGTCCTGTTTGACGAGCGATAAGACCTCCTTTTTGTTGAGGAACAAACTATCACCGGTTTTTAGAGCAAAGAAAAAAAATACTTCTCTCGAACTTAGACCGAACCCAGAAGGATCTGTGTCTGAATAGTTAAAAACCCTTCCAGACGTCCCGTTCATCATCAGACGATAAGCGGCGCTCTCAAAAAAACCAGGATATTTGGACAGACCAAAGTCATGGTCGAAACGAGATTCAAGCATTGAGACTAAGAAAGCTGTGAAGACCGTTCCATAGCCCCAATAAACTGGCCCTTCTAAAAAGGCCCCTTCAGGGGCATAACTTTTCATTGATTGAGAGAGATTACCAACCCCTCTAGACACCACCTTCTTAACAAAACTACTATCATTAACTGCAAGGGCAGCACCCACTATTCCAGCCTGACATACCTGATTCCAATTATTACCTTTTGAAAGCCAACCACTTCCTGGCCCAGGTTTAAATGTTAAGTCAACATGATACCTCAATTTCTCCTTGATTTTTTTCCTGAGGTTCTCGTCAAAATATTGTCCACACCAGTTCAATGCCAGAGCGACGCCTAACGACATCTCGCCTACATCCAGAAAATGATTCGGATGCCAATCAGAAAAGTCCACAATCTTTTCTATCTCGTCTTCTAAGCGACGTAAATATTTATTGTCATGTGATACCCTAAAAACTAAAGCTAAGGTCGTGAGTCTCCTCATTCCCTCCCAAGAGGTACGTAGCATATTTCCACTGCTGATCCTTCTTTCCAGCAATGGGGACTTTAGAATAGAGTCTGCATTAAAAATAAGAAACTCATAGTATGTGCTTACAAGCGAGTCAGCAACCAACTTCTCGTGTATTAACTTTTCAACTTGGTCATTGAGAATCAGTTGGTTGTCCTGATCAACGAATGTCATCGTTGATCTCCCATTAATCAAAATGCTTTTGTCAAAAACCAATTTCTTATTTGCCGTAGACGTAAATAATGTTAACGACAACGCTGCTGAGAGTGACAAGAAAACTCTTTTCGTGGTCATTTAATAGGTCCTCTGTGGGATTCTTCCGATGTCCTCGGCCAACCTTTTTGAGAATATCCTTGCCGTACTATCGTACAAATGATGACAATCATTGAAATATTTTGGGTCATCAAAAAGGTCCATATAGTTTAGGTAGTAAACTCCATGTTCATTTGCGAGTTTTCTATAAAATGAGTCATCGTTTTCGTACAGTGTGGGCGCTGTAAACAATATCACTTGCACGTCATTTTTTTTACATAAAGAAATAAGGCTTTCTATAGCTTGGATTGAGGTGGAGTCGACAGTTATTGGCTTAACATGACAGTCACTTCTTGTTTGTTGTTTTTTTAGTGGTTTAAACCCATTAAGATTATTATGCCTTTCAGCAAACTGGTGCATATAGGTGTCAGGCAAAACCCTTAATAACAAACCTTTCAGAAGTTCTTTCTCATCCTTTTTTATAAATATGGAGTATAGTCTCGGCTCTATCGACATAACGAAGCCCCAAAACCCATATTGGTCTTTTATATATTGCTTTACTTCGGGGTTGTCAGAGAAGCTTGCTAAATATTGAGGCCGGTGAGCTTTTGTGAAGTTGTTTTCATTCAAATACCCCATATCAACATTCAAAAGAACCCTTTTAGGCTTTTTCAACTTGATCGTTTCTTGCAAAAGCATTTTCGTTGTAGAAATTCCAACTCCGGAAAGGCCTAAATTAAAACTTGACAATTCAAAGTAATCAGGATTCACGTGATACTCAGCCCTGCTGCTGCCCAATATAATGGTGTTGTATTCCTGCCCATTGTTTAGGTAGTAAAACCATTTTTGGTCCATATAGGCTCGAGAGTCTTGCAAAAGAACAAAGACGATTAAAGCGAAAATTAATGACAGACAATATATCCCGGTCTTCCTTAAGAACAATACCATTATCAAAATTGGAAATAAATAAAATCTCTCTCACTTTCCGTTCCTGAATAAACCACAATCAAAATTGCGATCAATAAGTATAAAGCCCCTCTTAACCATCTGCTTGTCGGTACCTTCAAGTTGCGCTCATCGTTTCTAAGAAACCACTCTGCCCCAACAAATGCTACAATTATAAAGAGATACCTTACCCAGGGGATTTCGGGAATTGATAGGTCAAAATGAGCCAGGTAGTCAAAAGCGTTTTTTATACTAGGTGATCGAAAGAAAACCCAGCCGACGGTAACCATGCAAAATGTGGTGGCAATTTGGATTGTCTCTTTCAAAGAAGGAAAGGGGTCTGAAGCTCCTGCGATTTGTCCGCTGTATTTTCTATTGCTGCCCATCAAAAAACTTGGTATGAAAAGGAGTGCGTGTATTAATCCCCAAGCAATGAAGGTCCAATTGGCCCCATGCCAGAATCCGCTTACCAGAAAAATAACAAATACATTTCGAATTGCCTTGACCTTACCCGCTTTCGAGCCCCCAAGTGGTATATAGACGTAGTCCCTAAACCATGTTGAAAGGCTTATGTGCCACCTTCTCCAGAACTCAGGTATATCCCTTGAGAAGTAGGGAAACCTGAAGTTAGACATCAACTCAAACCCAAACAGCTTTGATGTTCCAATTGCTATATCTGAATATCCGCTAAAATCACCATAGATTTGAAAAGCAAAAAAAACAGCCCCTACAACTAAAGTTCCCCCCGAGTGTGTGCTATAATTCAGGAATATGTCATCTACAACCGGTGCAAGGGAGTCTGCAATTACAATCTTTTTAAACAGTCCCCATAGTATTAATCGAAGGCCCTCCACACTTTGCTGGTAGTTGAAATTTCTTTTCCCGAGAATCTGAGGAAGCAGATTAGAGGCTCGTTCAATAGGACCAGCGACAAGCTGCGGAAAAAACGAGACATAGGCAGCAAATGATATAAAGTCTGTGGTAGGCTTGAGCTGATTCCGGTAAACATCAATTGAATATGACATTGTTTGGAACGTGTAGAAGGATATACCAACGGGAAGAATGATCTGAAGGGTGTGGGGGCTTGCCTGGAAACCTAAAAAATGGGCAAAGTCAACAAAAGAATTAACGAAAAAATTGGTATACTTAAAAAAACCCAGAATCCCAATATTAACGATAATACTTACACCTAGCCACAGTTTTTTTAGTCTCTGCTCTTGACTGTGACCGATTAGAATGCCTGCAAGATAGTCTACAATTGTCGAAAAAATTATAAGAGATAGAAACCGGTAATCCCACCAACCGTAGAATAGATAGCTGCCGGCAACAATAAGAAGGTTCTGGAGCTTCAGGGATTTATTAAAAACAAACCAGTAGGCTAGAAAAAATGTGGGAAAGAAAATGAGGAATTCGAGAGAATTAAATAGCACCGCACTACAAAATTTTGAGCATCTTTAATAACTGCAGACCGTAGAGGATCATAAAAGCATTTGTAATTCTCAAAATGAATGACCGCTCCATAATGTCCTATTTTAGAAAAGTGGTACCTGTACTTTTCGATAACTCACGATTTCCCCTAAAACTTCTTGTATTAAATATCAAGTAGGCAAGGGCTTTAAAAAGCATCAGCATTCTAAAAATTGACGGGTGGGCGATGGAATCAGCCCACCGCAGTATGAAATATTGATACACCTCATATCCGCGACTACTAGGGTTACAGGAATAAATTAATGCCCACCTTTTGGTCGTTTCGTAAAAGTCAGACTTGTATATACTTTTCTGTCGACTTTCTCGGTCGTGGCAAATTGTAGCAGCAGGCATCAAGCCTACCTTGTAACCATGGTACTTAGCTCGATGAAGATAGTTTATATCTTCCCCATAGTGGTAGAAAAGACTATTAAATCCTCCAACAGTTTCTATGCATTTTCTGCTAATTAGCCATGCGGCCGCATTGACAAAATCGATACCATAGATCTTGTTGTCAATTTGATTTAAATAAACGTCTGAGATGATATTAGGACACTTTTCTGGAATGATATAGCGAGAGAAGTCGTAGTCCAGGGCTGTAGACGAGCCGTTTAAATGCACGGGTGACAATATTCCATACTCAGGATTGTCAGCAGCAGCACGGACGAGTAGCTCTAATGTATTCTCTTCAACCCACGCATCTTGGTTAAGCAAGAAAACATAGTCTGCTCCGTTGTCAATTGCTTCCCTAATCCCAACATTATTTGCCCTGCCGAATCCTTGATTTTTTTCAGATATAGTTAAATTCACATCGGGGTAATTTTGCCTGACAAAAGCTACCGTCTCATCCACCGAGCCATTATCAACTAGAACAATGTTTGTCGGGATGGAAGAATATATCAGAGAATCAAGGCACTTTTTAATCCAATTGCATTGCATTCCGTTGTATGTAACAACAATTGAATAAACTTTCATTTTCCAAAACCTTTTTTTATCATTCTTAACGGTCTTAACAGAGTTCTGCCGACTTTGTAGTCGATTGAATTATACTTAACAAGCAACTTTTTCCATTCTCGTAAGTAAAACCTCGGGTGTGTGTCATTAAAAGCTAAATCGGGTATCTTTGAGCTTATTCCATTTCGCTCATCATATTTGGCTATCAAAATATTCCGATAGACAATCTTCAGGTCAGGATGTGAAAAGCACCTAATGTTCATATCATAGTCCGCCAGAACTTTATATTTCAAATTATAGCTTCCAAGGTTTCTAAAGACACCTTTCGAATAAAAAACTGTCTGATGACAAATGTTTCTCACTTTTAACAAAACTAAAAGTGAAAACTCTCCGCCGTAAACTCTCCTGCTATTTGTATAAAAAGCGTCACCGTACAATATGTCTGGTGAGCTGTTCTGTATCTCTTTCGCAACTTCTTCAAATACCCTATTGTTATACAGCTCGTCATCGCTCCCTAAAAAATATAACCAACTCCCAATAGCCATTTTTATCCCTTTGTTCATCGCATCATAGATCCCGTTGTCTTTTTCAGAAATGATTTTTATTCGTCTGTCATCAAACGAACTTGCAATTTCAACTGTCGCATCTGTTGATAACCCATCCATTATCAAGACCTCAAAATCCCCAAAGCTTTGAAAAAGGATGCTTTCAATAGTAGCCTTTATTGTAGCCGAGGAATTATAAGTCGGGATTATAATTGAAAAGAAAGGCATTGGGTTATTTACTTTAGGGACTTAATTATCTTAGCAGGATTTCCCCCAATGACGGTATCGGCAGGAAAACTTTTCGTAACGACACTGCCTGCCCCCACAATAACTCTATTTCCGAGAGAAACTCCTTTTAATATAACAGCATTGGCTCCAATCCAAACATCATCACCAATCATAACTGGAGCGTGGGGAATTTTATTCAAATCGAATCCCGGATTCTTTCGCCTCTCTAGGTAATCAATTGGATGAAAATCTGTGTCATAGATCCTTGCGCCTGCTCCTACATTAACGTAGTTTCCTATAACAATACAATTAACGCAACAAATTGAATTGCCAGAAAAGCCAACATCATGCCCAATCACTAACTTGGCCGAGGCTGTACTGGTAACGAATGAGGTGATATTAGGTATTCCAGCAACATTTTCGGATGTTGTGTTAACGATGCTACAATTGTTCCCAATTGTGATTGTAGAGCCTTTTTGCTTCTTGAAGAATGGAATCGATCGAATGTTCAAAATATGATCGTTTGCTAGAATACCTTCACTAACTAGCATTTCTTTGAACTTCTTTATGTCCACCCTACTCTTTCTCTGAACATAAAAGTGATAAATTCTTTCAACTAGCCCCAATATCTCGAAAATCAGATTTTTCATTTTGGTTAAAGAATTCAATAACTTTTTTTACGTCATGAAAGTCACGCTCTAGTACTTGCAATGATGCCTCTTCTTTGTCCCACCATTTTACACTCAACAACGCTCCAATAATATCATCGCTGAAACGATAACCTTTTATTTGTATAGGGTTCCCCAATGCAATGGCGTAGGCAGGAATATCCTTACTTACAACAGCACCTGCGCCTATTACAGCTCCATCTCCGATGGTTATACCATCCAAAACTGTAGCATTTGCGCCTATAAATACGTCGTTCCCAATAGTTGTCGTCTTAAACTCGTCTACCTTATTTGCTTTAGTTAGGCTAACACCATTTTGTTTCATTGTAGAATAAAACATTGGAGATGTAGATATTCCATAAATAGGATGAATTCCGCGGCCACACATAAAATTTGGGCCAATTGAACAGAATTTTTGTATTACCGTATTATTAATAAACGAGTTGTGAGCTACATAAGAATAGTTCCCTACTATGGAATTATAGATTTCTGTGCCCGGATATATCTTAACTGACTTACCGAGATAGCTTTTTTTAACGGTTCCTTTTTCCTGGGATTTACTTTTCAACAGGTCTAGAATAATTTTTATTCGTTTTCTGTAAGGTATAAGCTTGTTAAACCAACTAATATATCTTGCTTGGCTCGGCTTGGAGGAGTAATAGGTGTTTTTGTAAAACGTCAATATTATTTCTTTTGCCTTCTCATCTTCTTTCAAAGAAATTCTATCAACTCGCACACCATTCGATAGTTCAACTTTGTAGGCGAAATTGTTGCTTTCTTTGTGTTCTCCAGTTCTGTCAAAACCGATGTTCTGTACCAGACTTCGATTTGGGTAAAGAGACATTCCATCTAACAAGTACAATGACGCATGCCACTTGATAAACCATGTTTTCATTGTCCCCGTTATGTTACCCGCAAGTTGTTTTTGTAAATAGTCGCCCCCTACTTTATTAAAGCTATCCCAGCCTCGTTTTAACGCTATTTCCTTCCACAAGTAAGCGCTATTTCCATTAAAGTTTACCCAAGCTCGTTTCCACGTTCCCCAACCCCAACAAAGTGGCACATTGAAAAAAAATGTTTCGGGCAACGTTTCATCATGCGGATACATATATCCGGAAATATGCATTACGTCTTTATCCTTTTCATAAAGTCTTAAAGCATCATTCATATACTTCAGAAAACCTGCTGACGTCACAATATCATCTTCCAGGACAATGACCTTTCCATATTTATTGACGACTTCAGTGACTCCTGCGACTATAGAATCCGCCAGGCCCTTGTTGGTATCACTCTCTTTGATATAGACTTCTTTACACCACTTTTTCTTGTTAAGAATCCTCCTGGTTTGCTCTATTTTAGAAAGGTCCTCAATACTGATGTTTTCTTTCGGGCCATCTGCGTAAATAAACAGTTTCGACTCCAAAGCTAGCTCGTTTTTTGACAACGCTTCCAACGTTTGCTCGGTATGCCAAGGACGATTGTATGCGAAAAGGACTATTGGTGCTGTTTCCATATCCTTCCTAATAAGGGCCATTGCTGCCAAAAACATCGATTGGATGCTAAAAATGGAAATTGAATGACTGCTCTGATTAAAAAAAAGACTTTTCCAGTCCGGCCTGGGTTATGTACAATTAAATAGTATTTTAAATAGTTGTCCCAAAGAATTAATGTTTTGTCATCACAACCCCGATCTTGACTATACCATTCAAGGAGCTTTCTAAAGAGCGTAGGCCTGTACTCCATTATCTTGCTAGAGTTGTGCACTCTGTTTCCCTGATGAATCCCACGAACCGCAACTGGAATGCCGCATTCTCCTGGAACAAGTTTAAGCTTTAGGGCCATCTTAATCCACATATGGGTATCTTGCGACAGTCTGAGTTCGACATCGAAAAGGCCGGTACGCTGAAATGCATTTTTTTTTACCGTTAATGCAACGCCACTAAACCATCCAGACTGGCCAATTGGTGCCATCTCGTAAAATAGTCGTTCAGGCGGTACATTTCCAGATACGGTTGTCACAGTCTCTTCTTTCTTATCTCGTGCAAAGTCATCTAGCAACTCGCTTCCTAGTGCTCCATATACTCCATCTACATCCTTGTGCTCTTCAAATATTCTGTTCTCAGCCTCGAACCGACCTGGTAAATAATAATCGTCTGCATCCAAAAAGGCAATATAATCAAACGACGAATTTTTAATCCCCAAATTTCTACTAGCACCCGCTCCCTTGTTGACGTTATTGGGATGTGTATAGAGCACGACTCTATCATAGATTTGTACCAAATGCTTACACTGTATCAAAGACTGATCTTCACTACCATCTTCGACCAAGATGATTTCAGCGACCTCTGGTTGTGCTAGTGCAGATTCAACCGCTATTTTGATAAACCTTGCGGCATTATAAACTGGTATAACTACTGATATTTGCAACGTCATTATCTTCGATAAAAAACCGGAACAAAGCTCATTGTCGTTCCACGAGAAAAGTGACTATATCGATCTGTTTTTTGAAACTTGACCGTAAGCAGTTTTTCCCATTCTTCCATAATTTCTATCTCGCCTTTCCTGCCGGCATCATCTAAATATATTGAGATCTCTTCATTGAAATAGGTTTTCAAGAACGGAACGGCAGGATATCTTGCATGGGGCACCTTGGATGCTACAGGGCCGTCCACTATAACCAGGTCGAACTTTTTCCCTGCAATCTGATTCGCCAATTTGTCTAAGCCGTACCATTGCGTTTGTGACTTAAATTGGTAGCCACATTCTTCTATTGGTGCATGAACAAACTTAACAACGTTCGTAATTCCCTCTCTAATAAGCGTTTGCTTTACACTTTCTTGCCAATCTCCATCTTGATCGACCGAAATAAACTCTATTGGTAGCTGCTGAGAGTGAATTAATCTAGCTATATAAATCGTTGAATTACCTGTTCCAAACTCGATAATGCTCTTTCTTTCATTGATCACAATATCATTTAAGACATGCACAATTACCGATGGTGCTATGCTAAAAGATGTAAAAGTTTCATACTTATTAATATCATTCTGAAGAGGCCGCAAAAGGGCGAGAGCATAGATATCGTTCAATTGCATTTTGCTTTGAATACGATGCATTCTCCATTCTTCAAAAAAGGAAGAAAGCCCTTTGAGGTTGAAAGCGATTTCCTTTATTACCCTTAAAATCCTTATCATCAATAAATTACGTTATAGTTTCTATCCATTCAAAGTCGACCAGAAAACCTCTCTGCCAGTTTACCATTACGCCAGTACGGTAAAAATCACCTCTTTCAACATCAATTGAGCATGCTTGGGCATAATGGGCTCTTATCATCCCATCTGAGGAGGTCAAAGCAACATTAAAGTAATAGCGACCCTCGATCAGAGGAAATCTTTCTATTTTCAAGCGAACGACAAGATTATCTCCTTGCTGACTAAAAAAAGCCTTCTTAGCTAAACTATTGCAGAGAAACATTGGACTATCGAAATAATCGTACACTGCCAAAGCTATGCTGACTTTTTTTGATGCTCTATTTTTATAGGTCAGCTCAATGAATATATCGTCGCCTGAAAGTACCTTATCTATTTCGCTACCTCCATCGTCCAAAACACGTAAATCTAAAACTTGAATGTCTTTTTCAATATTCTCTCTTTGCAGGATTTTACTACCAGCATTGTTCCTGTTGAATGAGCTGTAGTACGACAATGCTGCAGAGGCAGTTCCATCAAATTCAGCTAATCCATCTCTCATTACTATTCCTCTCTCGCAAAGAGCGCTTACAGCAGCCATGTTGTGACTAACAAACAACACCGTCCTTCCCTCACCTTGGCTCACATCACCCATTTTACTGAGGCATTTCTTTTGAAACTCTGCATCGCCAACCGCCAAGACTTCGTCTACTATTAATGTTTCGGACTCCAAATGCGCCGCCACGGCGAAAGCCAGTCGCACATACATTCCTGAAGAATACCGTTTTACCGGCGTATCTATATACCGCTCAACCCCAGAAAAATTGACAATCTCGTCAAACTTTCTCAAAATCTCTTTTTTCCTCATACCAAGAATAGCGCCATTCAGGAAAATGTTTTCCCGACCTGTAAGCTCTGGGTGAAATCCAGTCCCAACTTCCAGCAAACTCGCCACACGGCCATTAATTTTCACCTTTCCCGAAGTCGGGGAAGTTACCTGAGAAAGGACTTTCAACAAAGTACTTTTCCCAGCACCATTGCGCCCGATAAGGCCCACAACCTCGCCTTGTTCAACCTCAAAATTAATGTTCTTTAAGCTCCATACAATATCGCTTGCTCCTTTTGAAGCTCTATCATTAGTTTCACCAATTTTCAAAAATGGATCCTCCTTGCCCCGTATCAGCATCCACCAGCGATGAATATCTTTAGACAAGGTACCGGTACTGAATTGCCCTAGCTGGTACGCTTTAGAAAGGTTTTCTACTTTTATAGCTAAACTCATCAGATGGTGTCTACAAAGTTCTTCTCAACTCTATTGAAAAATACGACACCAATAAAGAGAGTGCCTAAAGAAATAATTAATGCTATCAACATAGTCTGAAAATTGAATTCACCTTTTCCCAAAAAGCCTAAACGGAATCCTTCAATGACCTGCACAATCGGGTTCCACTCGAAAAAAACTTTGTATCTTTCCGGGACTCGAGAAAGTGGATAAACAACCGTTGTAGAGTACATGAGCAATTGAGTGCCAAATTGCACTAACAGAGCCATGTCTCTGTATTTCGTAGTCAAGGAAGAGACTATCATGCCTAGTCCCATTCCGAATGAAGCCATTATCAAAACCAAAACCGGAAAAATGACTAAATATATCGTTGGTTCTAGTTGTGTGCCAAATACATAGTACCCAAGATACATTAACAGAAACAAGCCAAGTTGCACGCCAAACCTAACAAGATTAGAGATAATAATGCTGAGGGGCATTACCAATCTGGGAAAGTACACTTTGCCGAATATTTTTGCATTAACAGTAAATACGGTTGAAGTTTTTGTTAAGCAATCAGCAAAATAAGTCCAGGCTGTAATACCTGCCAAGTAAAACAAAGGTTTAGGTAATCCATCGGTAGCTATTCCAGCCACTCCACCAAAAATGATGGTGTAAGTAGCCACGGTAAACAGCGGCTGAATGAAGAACCAAAGAGGCCCTAAAATAGTCTGTTTATAGAACGAAATAAAGTCGCGTTTTACAAACATTTTCAGGAGGTCTCGATATCTCCATACGTCCCTTAATTTCAAATCTAGCAGGCCAGATTGTGGTTCAATGACCAAATCCCATTTCTCTTCTTTTTCAATTATTAAAGAACTCATATTTCCCTTTTTACTCCGCCTGGTTCAACACTTTATGACCAGCCTTCATCAAATGCAAATCTCTCTCAAACAATTTTACGTCAGACTCCACCATCTCTTTTACGAGCATATCGAGGGTATATTTAGGTTTCCAACCTAACTTTGTGTTGGATTTAGCGGGGTCTCCAATTAAAAGATCCACTTCCGTAGGTCTGAAATAACGAGGGTCAACCTTTACAAGTACATCCCCTACCTTTGGGCGCGATAAATTCTGATGTATATTCTTCGAATAAACATTCTCATTTATCGAATCAAGTATCCCTATCTCCTCCTCTTCAGCGTTCTTAAAACGAAGCTGAAGCCCCACTTCCTGAAAGGCCATTTTTATAAAATCCCTCACTTTTGTTGTCACGCCAGTGGCGATCACAAAGTCTTCAGGTTTGTCCTGTTGTAGGATGAGCCACATCGCCTCCACATAGTCTTTGGCATGACCCCAATCTCGCCGGGCGTCAAGATTACCTACGTAGAGTTCTTTTTGTAAACCCAAAGCGATCTTCGCCACAGCTCTCGTAATCTTTCTTGTGACAAACGTCTCACCCCTCAATGGAGATTCATGATTAAATAGAATGCCATTACATGCAAACATGTTATAAGCTTCCCTATAGTTGACCGTGATCCAATATCCGTACAACTTTGCAACGGCGTAAGGAGATCTTGGGTAAAAAGGAGTTGTTTCCGACTGAGGCACCTCTTGTACCAGGCCATACAGCTCTGACGTCGACGCCTGGTAAATCTTGGTTTTTGTTTCCAAACCAAGTAAGCGTACAGCTTCCAATATCCTTAAAGTACCTATTCCATCGGCATTGGCGGTGTACTCAGGTGTATCGAAGCTCACTTTTACATGGCTCATGGCTGCCAGGTTGTAAATTTCATCCGGCTGCGTTTCCTTAATAATTCGAGTTAGATTCATCGAATCAGTCATGTCTCCATAATGCAATACCAAGCGTGGATCGTCCACATGAGGATCTTCATATAAATGATCTATTCTGTCAGTATTGAATAGTGACGCCCTTCTTTTAATGCCGTGAACTTTATACCCTTTACTCAGCAGAAGTTCAGCTAAGTATGCGCCGTCCTGGCCAGTGATGCCGGTAATCAATGCAATTTTCATCTCTTCTCTTATCCTTTGGAATACAAAATTATACTATTTTCCAATTCCAGTTCTTTTTCAAATTTTGGCAATTCCTCAAAAGTAAGAATTAACGTCCGTATTTTTCTTTGTATCAAACGCTCGGCTTTCTCGACAAGACCGTCCAAGTACAATTTGTCAATGGAACCTACTACTATTAAGTCAATAAGTCCTGAGTCCTTACCTTTGGCATAATCACCTACCACCCATGCACCGTCCAAATCTCCAATTTTTAAAATGACCTGATCTATTAACCGATCCAATCCAAGGTACTTCGATACTATCCCGGTTATTTCTGGGAAGAGAGGATGCATTTTATTGGCCCTATAAACAATCGTATTTCCCCGCACGTGACTCTCTAAAAATCCAGCTTCTGAGAGTCTGTTTAGTTCGACCCTGACGGCATTAGTAGACTCACCAAACTCTTCAGACAGGCTGCGAAGGTATGCCTGTGTGTTTGAGTTGCTAAAAAACTTTAATAGCAATCTGAGGCGAGTTTTAGATGTGATAAGCGTATCTAACATAAAGACTTATTAATACGCAGCCTCGTAGATAACAAGGATACAGCTTCGCCTCTTCAGTCCCAAAACACTTAGCTAATAACGATAAAATAGCCAAGTACGAGACTCAAGGTAGTTTTAAGGAAAAAACCCAACTCCGAGTAACAAAATTACTCAAACTAGATGTTACATCAAAGTTATTTGAGTTTTCGGCAGCTGTCCCTAGCTAGCTTCTTTGAAATAGGATGTAACAATGGAAAAGAAAACAATTATTCCTCCAACTAGGATTCCAAGCGCGATGTAGATGGTGAGAATTTTGGCCACATTCGGATCGGAGTTTTTAAAAGGCACCGACACTGGTTGGAACTCAGTGAATATAGGGCTCTCATCCTTCAGTTGAATTTTCTTTTGTTCCAATTCTTGGGCAAGTTTGCTATATATTGAAAACGCCAAGCTATACTCTGCCTGTAGTTGCTCCTCTTTTGTCCTAGCGGTTTGGGTTACCATACCTTGGTTGGAGTCCCTAAATGAGGCTAACCGAAGCTGTGCACTTTTGAATTTGTCCTCAGCTTCTTTTGCTCTTTCTTCCACAAATTCAAGATTCTGTCGTTGCTTATCAGTTTTATAGCCAGTAACATAGTCAATAATCTTCATCCTAACTATATTGTTCAGTTGGGCAGCGATATAAGGCTCAGGCATTTTCACTTTTATTGTGATAATCTTACCTACTGGCTCAATCGTTATTCTGGAAGCCAGTTCCTTCATGACATATTCCTGATTTCTTGAAATACTAAGAATGGGCAAGGCCTTCAAATCGGCAACAGAGTCTTTCTGGAAGCGAGCTATGGGAACCACATCTTCCGGTAGCGCCCATTCCTTTTTTTTTTCGAAAAGCGAAAAAAATCTCCCCGGAAATCCTATCAAAAGATCAAAAGTTTTTGTGAAAATATGGCCTGGTCGTTCCTCCGAAAAATACTCAAACAGGGAAAGTTCGGCCGCCTTTTCCTGAAAGTAAAAGCGCTCGTCCATAAGACCCAACAAAAATGGTTGACTACTAACAATCGTTGGATACATCGCAGGGCCAAGACCCTGGGCGGCTCCGCTTTCCGGCAGGGAAATGCCAGCCAAACCGGCTAAACCTCCCAAACCACTCAACCCGGAACGTCCCGAAGAATTATCTTCCGAAAGAATCTGTACCTCGGCCTCATATTCAACAGGAGAGGTGATCACTATTAATACTCCTATCAGAAAAAAAACACCTAACGATACAAACATGAATGTCTTTCGGTCGGTAAAAAGCCGCACCAAATCCAGAAGTGATATTTCTTCTTCCGAAAAAATCTCTTTTGCGCTTTTACTTTTCGACGTGTCTGTTGACATCACTTAAAAAACTTTATTAGAAAGAAGAATATAAAGCGAGACGGCGCTCGTCATTAGCGTTATTAACTCGCCGTAACTCAACCTTTGTCGCTGTGGTGCCAGAGGCACAATTATTTCTGCACCTGGCTCAATGGTTGGGTAGTTAGGTACGAACAAAAAACTTCTGGTTCTTTTTACATTGCCATTAGCATAAATAACATAAGATTTTCTTTTGCTGGCTTGATCCGAAAAGCCCCCAGCATTGGTAATATAGTCTTTGAATCCTCTCCTTTTGTCAAATCTTGTCGTCGTAGGATAGAGAACCTCACCTCGCAAGCGCACCGTTTGAAGCTCTTTCGGCACTGCAATGACGTCTCCTTCCTGAAGGATCAGATCAAATTTGGAGCCCGGACTGGCCATTATTTGATCAAGGTTTATCCCCACAAGCTCGGTTTCTTTTATTGTTTTCGCATTGGTTTGCGATACATCAGATAATAAATCAAGCTTAAATTGCGTTGCCTCTGCCTCAGTTCCCTCTAACTGTTGCTTAGCAATTTCTTCTTGCCCATCCTTAATTTTCTGATCGATCCTCTCCAAAAGAAGTTTCTCTGATGCTGGATTATCAATCCCCGCCCTTTCAGTATTAGTCTTCAATTCGAGCAGGCTTTCGACAACTTCTTCATCCGGGTTTGGTTTGTTATAAAACTCGGTTCGCCTCACTAAGGTGCCACCGCGTGGATAGGCAAATTGATTCAATCCTCCAGCCCTTTTCACCAGGTCAGATATCCTCATCGTCGCATTTTCCAGCGCATAGGTTCCAGGGTAATTGACCTCACCGTCGATAGACACAAGTTTTTGTTCACGATAACCTGGGCTCCTCCTGACAAAGATATGATCAAACGGTTGAAGGATGACCGACTGATCCTCGTCTGAAAGCTCCAGGTTCTTCGGTATAGATAACGTAAAAATTTGCGCTATTTTACCTGTCTGGTCGTCCTTCACTCTTCGGGCAATCTCGATTGACGCACTTGAAGCAGCTTCTTTAAATCCACCTGCTCTCAAAATTAAGTCTCCAACCGTAAGACCGACTGCATAAGGAAAAACTCCGGTATGGTTAACCTCACCAGAAATTTGCACATAAAACTCCTGACGAACGTCATACCGACTCGGGATGTTAATGATATCCTCATTTCTGAGCACAACATCAGGAGCACTACCGTCCAATACAGCTTTTAAGTCAATGGCCTGGGCTTCAAGTGTAAAGTCTTGAGAGGTTCTGTAAATAGTAGCCCGAGAAAGAAATGCGTCACCTTGGATGCCTCCTGCGGTGTTGATCAGCTCCGTTAGAGTCATTGATTCGATAAGCTCGTACTCGCCAGGCCTGATCACAGACCCGGAAACCTGTACCCTGTTGCTGAAACGATCTATAATTTCGCCAATCAGATACTCGTCACCATCCAAGGGTTGAAAACTGCGGTAGTCGGGCTGAAGTATCGTTTCTACTTTCCTCTGGATCGCTGTATTTCGTCTCACCGAAATAAGCTGTTGATAAGCCTTGTTAGTAAAGCCCCCTGCAAAATAAAGCACACTACTTAAAGACTCCCCTTTCTTTACCTCAAAAAGACCTGGTGTTCTGACCTCTCCTATTATTTCAACCCGCCTATCAATGGGCCTGACGAGAATCACATCATTGTCTTGTAGCATGACGTTTTTGCTTTCCTCACCATTTGTCAGAAATTCGTAAATATCAACATCCGACACCAGTTTGCCGGATCTGTAAATATGAATATTTCGGAAGGTTCCTTTCGTTGTTGGTCCCCCCGCGGCATATAAAGCATTGAAGACTGTGGCAAAAGAAGGCAGCGTGTAAGTTCCCGGATTTTGCAATTCACCAACAATATTCACTTTAATCGTACGAATATTCCCGATAGTAACGGAAAGAAAAGTATTAGGTTGTGAGCCTCGCAGGCCAGAAAACCTTTTGCTTAGCTGTTCTTTCAACAAGGCAGAAACAGCATCTATTGAAAAGCCTCCAACATGGATGAGCCCAATCGTGGGAATATTGATCTTACCCTCTGGCGATATAGTTAACGTATAGCTCTCCTGCGCTACTCCGTATACTTGAATAATCAACTGATCACTAGGGCCAACTACATAATTGTGTGGAGTTGCCATATTGAAATTAGGCGAGAAGTTCAGGCTCTTGTTATGGAAGGTAGAGTAGCCAAATATTTTTCTTTCGATGTCTGTTAAACCTAATCGCAATGAATCTCTCGCCCCTATTGACTCGAATAGCCCCTCGCCCTGGGATGGGCTGGATTGCCTCAATTGGCTGCCTTGAACAACTGCCCCACTATTTTGCGTTTGAGATTGATATAAAGTCCCCAACTGGCTTATTCTTTGGCGAAGCTTATTGACCTCTATTGCTGGCATTCCTTTTTGCTGAGCCAGCGTATATAGCTGTTGTTCGGATACACCTGAAGCCTGTGCTTTACTGAGCAATTGGCGAATTTGAGCGTCTGTCAATTGATCAACTTTCACTGTCGCAATATTTTGCAGCGACTGTGCCTCGGCTGGCTGACCGCTTATCAAAAGAGTCAAAAGGCAAAAAAGGACAGATATAAAATGCTTTCTCAACATCGCTGTGACAATACTAGTACTCATATGTTCTCTAAAGCTTTTTTTGTGGATATTTGTCGATGTTGAAATATTTTTACTTCCATGGCGGCATTTGAAGTTGCAAATATATGGAATTAAACCTAGCAAGAACAACTGCGTGGCCAATTGGCCGAGTTGTCAAAGGCCTTTTTGATCGTTATCATCTGAGTAAGACCAAGCTAATTTATATTTTTCAACAAACTAAAAATCTGTAGCTTCAATACTTATTCAAAAGTTTCAACTGAAAAGAATAGTGAAGGTATTGACCGCTAAAAAACGTTATTTGTCGTCAACTAGCATAACTGTTTGAAGCATAATTCTGCCATGAAAAGGAATTACCTTTACAACCTTCTTTTTTCCTTATCTAATATACTGTTCCCTGTCATTACCTTTCCATATGTGTCTCGGGTATTAGGCCCTGAGGGTATCGGAAAAGTTCAATTTGTGGTTTCCTTTGCCCAATATTTTACTTTAATGGCTGCCTTAGGAATCCCCATTTATGGGATTCAGGCGATTGCTGCTGCCAAAAATGACCAAGCGCAACTCACAAAGGTCTTCTCAGAGCTGACGGTTATTTCTTTACTTACAGGCTTCATTCTGAGCATCACCTACCTTATAGTTATATTTTCCTTTTCATTTTTTGAAGAGAACATCAACCTATTTCTTTTTGCCGGGATAATAATTTTGCTAAACTTTACTTCTATTGAATGGCTCTACTCGGGGCTGGAAGAATTTAAGACCATAGCTATCCGCTCTTTGTCAATAAAGTTATTGTCGCTTGTTCTTTTGTTTGCTTTTGTAAAAACGAAAGATGACTATTTGAGCTATCTGCTGGTGGTGCTGTTCACAATTCAAGGCAGTCACTTTTTCAATGTCATTTTGGCATCCGGCAGGACTGGGCTCACTCTCAAGGGCCTTCAGCTAAAAAAACACCTCAAACCTTTAACCTACATCTTCAGCACCACAATAGCTGGCAGTATGTATACCATACTTGACACCGTTCTGCTGGGTTTTTTGGCTGACGATTCATCTGTCGGGTTTTATACGGCCGCTGTGAAACTCAATAGAATCACTTTGCCAATTATAACGTCTTTGGGTGTCGTACTTATTCCACAAATCGCCAGAAATTTTAGCGAACAAAAGCTCTCCGAGGCTAATCTGCTGATAAAAAAAGATTTTCATTTTGTCGCTCTTTTTACCATCCCCATTGCTATGGGCTTATGTCTATTAGCGCCACAATTCATCGAGGCCTTTTCAGGCAGGGACTTCCTACCCGCCGTCTCAAGCATGCAGGTTCTAGCTCTATTACCCGTTTTCGTTGGGTTGGGCCACCTATTCGTGTTTGTAATTCTAGTGCCAGCCGGTTATCATAAGGAGGCATTTTATTCTATGAGCCTTGGAGTGGCCATTTGTTTCCTTTTAAATTTTCTTTTGGTTCCTTCGATGTCAGAACTAGGCGCTGCGGTAGCCAATGTTTGTACTGAGCTTGCTGTTACTTGTTCCTACTTTTACTTCATAAGGAAACATTTTTCTCTGTCTTTTGAGTGGATACTTTATTTGAAATCTTTTGCTATATCGCTAGCGTTTATTCCGATTGTGAATTATATCAATTCATTGGAACTTGACCTCCCGATTACATTGGTCATCGCCGTCGCATGCTGTGCCTTCTTTTATTTGCTGTGCCAACTTATCCTTTTTAAGGATCGTCTAATTACAAACGGCATACATAGTCTTAAACAACGTTTCCTTTAGTTTGAAATGACACACAATCCACACCCAAAAGTTGGTATTTCAGTGGCAATAGCCACTTTCAATGGCGGTAAATTTCTCCGGGAACAAATTCAATCAATTCTCGATCAGGAAGTGAAGCCCGAAGAAATCATTGTTTGCGATGATCGGTCCACCGATGACACCGCGGAAATTCTGGAGTCGTTTCAAAAGTTAGGTCTCGTGAAGTATTTCGTGAATGATCAGAATCTTGGTGTTACTGCTAATTTCAAAAAAGCGGCGTCCCTTGTTAACCCCCAAAACTACCTGGCTCTCTCTGATCAGGATGATGTCTGGCTGCCAAACAAGCTCAAATCACTTATCGACGAACTCGAAAAGATTGACGAAGGAAAAGAGCCAACGATCGTCTACTCCGATATGATCGTGATGGATTCAGAGAAAAACATTATCAACACTTCCGTTTGGAATGAATTGTCCTCTGACACTTATCACAGATGTTTTGAAACGTTGTTATTCGGAAATTTTGTGCATGGATGTACCGTACTCATGAATCAAGTAATGCGAAGGCTATTTGTTGAAACTCCTGACCACGCACTCTCTCATGACTATTGGTTAGCACTGATCGCGTATTCTTTTGGACGGGTGTCTGCCGTAAAAAAGCCACTGGTTCTTTATAGGAAACATGGAAACAATGTATCATATGCCCCCGATCATCGACGCCTGACGAAACTAGAGAGAAGGATGAACAACCTCAAAAAGCTGTTTCAGCGAGATGATTATATGCACCAGGAAATTGAAATGGCAAAGCTATTTGAAAACGTTTTTGGTGAGCTCCTTAGCAAGGAACAACTCATAGCAGTCGGGAAGTTTAAAAAACTATCCGGACGGCTTTTTATCGAAAAGAAATGGGGACTACATAAAGCTTTCAGAAAATACTGGTTGACCTAGTTTTTCTGATGTTTGAAAAGGTAAGTACAAGATATGCTGGCATGCAAATTATTAACATCTCTCCCGGCTATAAACCATGGTCCACCAGGGGTGTTTACCAATTGCCACTGGTAGTTGAGGGAGCGTGTGTACACCACCTGGCCTGCGAGCACGAAGCTGCTGAGCCTCCACGACGCATCCAGCCCTATAGTATAGTCTACCCAGTGCCGTCTAAAGTCTCCATAGTCAGAATAGTCAAAAATATAGTAATCATTATTATTCACGAGGCGCTCCATGAAAAGCGCCACACGGTTTAGAGATCTACCCCTTGCTATTTGCAAATACTGCGAATTGCTCCCGGGTCCAATCGTCGCCCCAAGTAGTTCACCCCTCTGCGTATACCCCTGGCGCACATAGTCGCCCAAATACCAACTTTGCGCCTGAAAAATGCCGGCTTTTTGCGTTTGCTCAAGTTGAGTGAGCTCCACATCAACTTGCCAATAAACGTCTTTCTCTTTCAAAAACATTTTTGATAAGCCAACAGTGACGCCTCTGTTCTTTTCCGGCTGCTCAAGCCATTGCCGCAAAGTTTTCCTTTTCCCATGGGAGCCAAATTCAGCGTAAACCTCCGCATGTTCTTTATTAAACACCCACCTCACATACCCGGAAGATTGCTGCTGGGAGGGAGATCGGCCAATTTGCACTGAAGCTATCGGGTCATCTTTCGGGACAAAAAAGGGCACGTAATCTACCAATTGCTTCAAATCGGAATAGTACAACTGCTTGGTTTTGCTGAACCCGACGAATAAACCTTTGACCCAAATTGGTTGCCACACAAAGTTGATGCCGGACAAGTAACGCCATTTGTTTTTTTTGGGGTAATAAAGTTGATTGGAAAGATACTTTCGTTCAGGCTCGGGGGGAGTTCCTCCGCTGTTTATAAGGTTTCCAGCTATGAGCTGGCCTTCCAGTCCACCTATTTTTGTTTTAACAGGCGAGCTTGTGCGAAGCGTTAGGTGTGCAAATCCCCTGGCATTATTACTCATGATAAGCGCATTGCGCTTTGAAGGGCCCCACCAAAGATTTTCTGTAGAAACCGCAACAGCCAACTTTCCAAAACTATATTGAACGTTGGACTGCCCCGGTAGTAAACTCTTGTACTTCGCTGGCCCAATCACTTCCGGCTGATCGATTTTGTTCCACCAAACATACCTCCTCACCCAGTTAATGTCGTACTGGATGTCTGGATAGCCTTGGTAATTCTTATTTGCCGCATACTGCCATTCAGGGCGAAGTTGCATACTAAATCCCCGATATTTTAAGAACACCCCTGCGCTGATAATATTCTGTGCTCCGACGGCAGGGAGCATTGTTCCGTCATTTCTGCTGTAGGGTGTAAAGGAATTGTACGAAAACCTGTTTAAAAGCGGAAGGAGACTGATCTGCAAATGACCTGGAGCGCTAGAGCCATTTAAACGCAGCGAGTTATCGAATGGTAAGTTTAATGAATCGAGATAACGCGAATCTATCGGCCGGCTGGCAAACGACAAGTCAATTTCCGCATTGCCGGCAAGCTGCTCCCGACGTAACAATTCCTCAAAAGGTTCAAACCCGGAAGCAGGCAGCGTTTGTCCAAACGACAATTTCGTGAGCAGCAAATACGCTACCAGTTGAAAGAAACTCCTACTTTTCATTTGATTGCGAAGGAATGGTGTAGAATAATTGCACGTTTGAAAAAAGGTTGAATTTGTATTCACCGGCTGGCAACACCCGGTCTGGCGAGGTGAACGAGTACTTCCATTGGTAATTCAGGGAATTAACGAATGACATATTGCTTGAGATTAGCAAACGACTGCCGACTTGCTTGTTAAAAAGCAAACCAAATGACAAATCGATCCATGGACGGCGGTTGGCATCAGCATTGGCAAGTCGTCTATAAAAGCCGTTGTTATTGACCTTTCGGGTGATCAATAGGCCCACCTTGTCCAGTGCCCTTACCCAGCTCACCTCTAGAGATTGCGAGTCACTGCCAGGGCCAATACCAGCCCCAATGACCTGACCCTTATTAGTATAGCCCTGTCGAACCTGATAGTGGGTATACCAATTGAGAGCATCAATTATCACGTAGTTCACACTTTGTTCAAGCTGTGTGACTTCAAAGTTAAATTGAATATTACTGTCGTTTATAATTGGGAAGTCTATCAGTTTAGAAAATCCATATAGGAATGCTCTTGAGTGATCAAGGGAAACTAACAAAGCCCTTGGATTATAGGGAGCATCATTTCTACCAAACTCAAAGTAGACTTCGGCGTTGGCTTTCTTCCAAACCCACCTTCCAAAAATCGACAACAGAAAATCCCTATTATACAAATCATCTGCGAAGTTGTCTTTCTTCCGGAATAAGTTGCCAAATACAGGAAAATATTGCCCAAGCTTCTTTGTATCGCTGAAATATTGTTGCGCCACCTTCGCAATACCAACCGAAAGACCGGGTACCCATTTAGGATGGTAGTTGACTAGCAATCCGCTGAAATATCTCCAGTCGTCAGTTGGAGGATTATAGTACTTAGAGCTAAAGTATCCTGAACCAACGCCCGAAGAAACAAGTTTTCCGACAAATGCTTCACTTTCCAGCGTTCCGATTCCAATATTGATCGGTTTGACCGTCTTTAAGGCCAAATGGACAAAGCCAGGGGCATTATTACTTAATAATAGGGAGTTGTACCTCCCTGGCCCCCAATTGAGATTTTCCGAAGATAGGCCCAGAAATAGCCCCTTGGCATTAATACCTGCAAAAGATTGGCCAAGGGCAAATCTGGCATAATTCCCATTGCCAAATCGATCAGGCTGATCTATTCTGTTGTATTGATAACTATAATAACGTGTCAACAAACTTGCGTTGTCAGTCGGAAAACCTTCGTATTTCAAATTGGCCGCCCAAACAGCTTCTGGGCGAAATTGTGCCTGGAAAATACCGTATTTGAAAAAAAAACCAGCAGTCAAATAAGTCTGATATCCCCTGGCTGGAATCATGAGGCCATCGTTCCAACCATAGGGTGTTGACGTATTGAGTTGATTGGTAAACTGTACCGGTAGAAGTTCAACCCTTCCCTTCCCCTTTCCAAACTCTTTTCGGAAGGAGTTTCCGCTCAGCACTCGAAGGACAGCCGAATCAGCAGTCAATCTGTCCAAGTAAATTGGTCTCAGGTTGAATGAAAGTGTCGAATCCACATGTCCTTTTAATTGTTCCCTTCTCAAAAATTCATGCTGTGGACTGAAGCCCATAGGCAACGACTGACCCTCCACACGTAGGAAGTAGCCAAGTAGGATGATCAGTAACAGCAGATTCACTCGTAGGAACATATGACGACTAGTTTGTTCTTAAAAGAGTGATTTTAAGGTTGTCAAGCGACCAGCTTTCGTCACACTTGTCATTTGTTGGGTGGGTCAGTTCGTCAAAAAACCTGAGATCAGCTTTTGAGGACGTATGCCCAACTGTCCGGGCAATTTTGTAGAGAGTGCTGTTATTACTGAACTGTGTATGCGTGCACCACGCTGGCAAATCTTTTCTAGTCGCTCCAGTCCCAGGATTATTAAATCGCCATCCATTCTCAGGATATGTTTGTTGGGGACAATAAGCAGAGTTGCATAGACCATTTGCAAAAGAAGTATAAACTACTTTTTGCCCATCGATATGCATAAACCACAAGTCAGGTCCGTACTCACCGGTAATATTACCATCCCAGGAATCGTGTATCAAAAGGTCAAATGTGATTTGCAAATAATCATGGTCCGGTATTCCATCAAGTTCCAAAGTAAAACCGGACCTAAAAAAATTACCTATTACTTTGCTTCCATTGAACTTCGTCACCTCGCCTCCAGTAATGTTGTCCAAATCCGTTGTCTCAAAATCGTTGAAATAAAGTACAGAGTCTAAGACTACGGCCTGCTCACAGGACAAACCAAAAGAAATAACCAAACTTAATAGAGATGAACAAAATCTTCTGCCTGCTATAACCATCAGTAATACAGCGTGTTTACATCAATTGTTCAAAGACTTGAATATACCTATTTGTCACATAATCCCAGCTATACTTTTCATTTATGCCGTCCACCGAAGATTCCTTCATCGCCTGTGCTAAACTGGGATGGCCTTCCATGTTCTCAATAACCTCGCACACTGATCCCGGCTGTTTCTCAAAAAACAAACCGAATTTTCCTCCTTGCAACATCTCTTGATTGAACTTGGTATTAAGCGCCAATATACAACTACCATAGGCCATTGCTTTCAGCATGGTTGGATTTGTGCCGCCAAACTCATGTCCATGCAAATACACATAGGCATTGTGATACAATTCCGCAAGCTCCTCAGGATCTGTGACATAGCCAGTGAATAAAACCCTGCTATCCTCTTTCCCCATCAGTTTAATATTCTCGGAGTACTCATCTTTGTATGGAACATCGCCAATAATGACGAGTTTTCTCAAAGATTTAGACTGCATGAATCCCTTGATTATTAAGTCTGCATTATTGTCAGGGATAAGACGCCCCACTATCAAGTAATATCCACTGGGCTCTAGTCCCCACTTTTTGATTTTTGATGCGTCTTGAGTCTGTCGGATAGTAGCGCCATAGGCAATCACAATTGAATCCCTTTTGAAAAGTTTGAGGTAAATGTTCCTCATCTCTTCCGAGTCATTGATTATCTGATCGTAAAGCTTGGTTGACAACCAGGAAGCAAAATAAAAGTATCGGGCACCTAATCCCTTCCATTTTGGGCGAAGCCACTCCATCCCATCCACATTAATGGCTGTTTTTTTTCCAAATATTTTCGATATCACTCCAAAAGGCCCATTGGCAGAATTAACAACGAAGATGACATCAACTTTGCTAAAGCAGGCATGTATCATTGAAAAAAAAGAGTGTATGAACTGACTAAGTACCTTCGTTTCTATCGAAGGAAGGTACACTAACTTCACACCATTAACCTGCTTCGGTCGATCCTGAAACAGCGCCTTATGACAATAGACTGTTACTTCAATCCCTCGTTCAACAAGTCGTTCCGACAGTTCCTTTACCAGCGTTTCGTACCCGCTGTATACATAAGGATATCCCCTGGAGCCAATAATCGCTATTTTCATTCCGTTAACCAATCAACTTCCCTTCCTCTGATATCAAAACCAATATTCTTAACGTTCTCATTGGGGCAGAGCCTGATGAAGTAATTTTTTACATTTGTTTCCAAAGACCCACCCATTTACTCTTAAGTTGTGTCACTACGAAAAATGAACACTGTTGTATCAATCGTTTATGTAAATTACAATAGTTCGGCACTTATTGTTGACTCCATTGATTCACTGACAGCTCAGTGCAAAGATGTTCCTTTTGAAGTAATAATTGTCGACAATGCTTCCAAAGTTGAAGAAAAGCTAAAATTGGACTCTTTGAGAATGGAAAGGAATTGGAACAATATTCAAATCATTTACGCTGGTGAGAACCTTGGTTTTGGTAGGGCAAATAATCTTGGGGCTACCAAAGCCATAGGTAAATATTTGTTTTTTCTCAATCCAGATACGCTGATTTGCAACGACGTTGTAAGAATACTTTTTGATTTTCTGGAGTCATCAGGGCCTAAAATAATTGCTTGTGGTGGCTCCCTCCTCACAGCGGACAAAAAGCCTACTTCTTCCTACGGAAATTTACCCGGAATATTCCAGGAGTTGGGAAATATCGGGCTAGGGTTAAGTTTCATCCTTGGCGGCTATTACAAAAGGCATTTGGCAATCAACGCCGCCGTCTATCAGACCACTCCGACAAAAGTACCTTACATCGTTGGTGCCGATATATTTATTTATGCTGATGCCTTTAATGACCTTAATGGATTTGATGAATGCTTCTTTATGTACTACGAGGAAACTGACTTGTTTTATCGACTTTCAAAAAAGAGACTGGATTCTTATATTGTTCCTGATGCTCAGATCATACACCTTGAAGGTGGGGCTGTAAATTCTTTGGCGACAGAAAAGTTTAACCATGCCAAATTTGAAATGCTCCTGGCGAGTAAGATCTATTACTATCGAAAATGGTGGTCAAAATCATCCCTTCCCTTATTTAAGCTAATTTTCCTGCTCCAGATTGTTGTTCAGTTTACCAAAGGCAATATGGGTAGTCAACTCAAGCCTCTACTCAAAAGCTATTTTTCGATAGTTTTAGGAGCAAAATAGAATTGGTTCTATTTCGCTTGACGGGTATCAAAAAGATTCCGTGAATATTAACTCAATACATCTCGGTTTAGAATAGCTTTGAAGCAATACAGAATTTATGAAATTAGTAGTTGACACTCACCATTTGATGTTAGAGAATGCCGGCACAAAGAGGGTAACTATCAATTTGCTCGCTGAGCTAAAAAGAACTCCAGGAATTGAATTGATAGAACTTCAGCCCGGCTATTCTTTAAAAAAAGGAGCAAGTCTCGCAGGCAAGCTCAAAGGTCATTTTTTGCGGTTCTTTTGGGTTTATATTCATTTACCTTTCAAATGCTACACTTCTAAAGCTGACTTTTTACTATCTCCTGAGTTCAACACACCTATGTTTTGCCCTTGTCCACGGGCTGTAATTGCCCACGATGCACACATGCGGGCTCAGCGAGAGTTTACCAGCACTTTATGGTTCTATTTCTACTATGTTCCATTTATAGAAGTAGCCATCAGAAGAGCTGACTTGATATTCACCGTTTCTCAATTTGCTAAAAGGCAAATCGTTGATTTAATGCGTTTGGACCAAAGGAAAGTTCATGTAGTATATAACGGGGTCGATCAACTGTTTTTTAAAAGTGCGCCGGAGCTCAATTCAAGGCTTCCCGGTGGACTTGTTGCAAACCAGTATATTCTTTTCGTTGGCACCTTTGAAGCGAGAAAAAATATCGGAAGGCTTCTTGAAGCTTTTAGCATATTGAAAATCAAACACACGGAAGCATTTCAAAAATTAAAGTTGGCCATAGTAGGGCAGTCAGCTTCCGGCAAGTATTCAGATAGCACTAAGCAAATACTATCACTTATTAAGAGCCTAAACCTGACGAATGACGTAGTATTTTGTGGGTATGTGGCCGATGCTGAGTTGCCGATAATTTACCAAAATGCGAAGGCTGTAGCGTTTCCATCTTTGCATGAAGGGTTCGGGCTCCCTATAATTGAAGCGTTTGCAAGCAATGTACCTGTATTAACCTCCAATCTGTGTTCAATGCCAGAAATAGCTGGAGGCGCAGCCCTGTTGATAGATCCATACGAAATAGACGATATCAGCAGCAAACTAGAAAGGCTACTTTTCGATGAGGTACTTCGCCAGGTGCTAACCACCGCCGGTACTGAGAGGGTGAAGGAGTTTACGTGGGAAACATTCGGCTCAAAAGTGTTAGCAAAAATCACATCCTTTTTGAATAAAACAGATGTCAGCGCTGATACATAACAAGAAGAAAAGGCTACTGCTATATCCACTTAATGCTGTTCTGTGGCTACTTTTTCTGCCTAAGAAGGTGTTTGGCAAAAGTGTGAAGTTTAATTCCTTGCCAGCAAAAAAAATTCTCTTGGTAAGGCTAGACTATATAGGTGATGTAGTTATGACCAGCCCCTCCTTTTCATTTATAAGGCACCGGTTTCCCAACGCCAAAATCACACTATTAACTAATCCTTCAGCCAAGGCGCTTTTTAATAAAGACCCCAGGATTGACAGAATCGATACTTTTAATTGGCCCTGGGGACATTTGAGAACAAATAACCGATTCAGCTTTTCGTTACTTAAAGAATTATTAGACCTCGTTTTTCGCCTAAGGAGGGAGGAATTTGATTTGATGGTTGATTTTAGGGGAGACATGAGATTTGGGTTACTATTCGGGCTCTTTACAGGCGCAAAGGTGCTGGTGGGTAACTCAAGGTCAGGCAACAAATTCATGCTGGACTACGCATCGGAATATGATGCCTCAAAACACGAACTGGAGAGGACTTTAGATGTACTCGCCTGCTTCGGAGAGGTTCCTGTAGTGAGTCACCCTGAGATATTTCTTTCAGAAGAAGCGAAGCTTCTGGCAACCAAACATTTAGAGGAGCTTCTGGACACAAGCTCACTAAAAAAACTTGCTATAATCGCTCCGTTCTCCTCAAAAGATATCAAGTCGTGGCCGCTTCCTTACTTTGAAGTCGTTATCAAGCACCTGTTAACCCTCGGTTATAAAGTTGTTATCGTTGGAACAAGGGAAGACCAGGAGAATTCTGCATCTCTTGCGAGTTCTTTTCCTTCAAAAGTGTACTCTTTGGCGGGTAAAACAAGCCTTACTGAGCTGGCTTGGATGACCTCGATATCTACACTTGTTATTGGAGTTGACACCGGCGTTCTGCACATAGCATCTTGTTTTGACACTCCGATCGTAGCTATTTTTGGGCCAACACGATCCTGTGAATACAGGCCTTACTCCAAGTTTTCAATAGTAGTGGATAGTGGTGAATGCAGGTGCGATCAACTCACCCACGTAAAGTGTGATATTCAAGTTAATGACTATGCAAAATGCATGTTTGAACTAGGCCCAGAGGCCGTAATAAGAGCTATTCAGAGCCTATGAATCAACATTATTCTCCCCCGCATGTGGGTTGCTGGCATAAATCCTTATAATTCCGCCTCGATGAAATAAGCTTGCCACCGTCTCCAAAACCGTTGACACCGGTAGCAACACTCCAATTAAGAGATAAAGAAGAATACTTTTCTCGTTTTTCAGACTGTGAATAAGGTCTCCCTTGTAGCCCACCAAGCCCAGGCAGGTACGCAACATTCCCAAGAGGCCCACATGGGAAGAGAAGTAGCTAATTTCAACAGGATGAAGACCACAAGACTCAATTAAGGAGATGATAGAGTCTTGGCTAAAATGATTTATATGACGAGGAACGTCCAATTGCAGCCAGTTTTTGCCAGCCCACCTTGATTGCCAGCTATCTATATTCGGCACTTCCACAACTACCAGTCCTTCTCTACCCAAATTATCACCTATAAGATTCGTGAAGAGGTCTTTGGGTTTGCTTAAGTGCTCTAAAACGTGGAATAAACTTATCACATCAAAAGGAGCGCCCAGAAGTTTGCCTTTGGAATAATAGTTTGAATCTATTTCTAAGTGATAAAATTTCCTGGCAAAGTCAGCTCTTGGTTCCGACGTTTCCACTCCGTTTGTCCTGAAACCAGCCTCCTTACACAAGGAGAGGAATTTACCCTTCCCACTTCCAAAATCAAGTACTGCGGGTTCCGAACCATACCTCTTCTTAATCTTGCCAACCACTCGATTGTACTCAAAAGAAAGCATTTTGTCAAATATCGAATTTCGATTGTCAATCACTCTATACCGCTCATCCCTATAGATTCCTTCTTCAGAAACATTCACAAGAAAATAGGTGTACTTGTGATCGCATATTCTGCATGTCACTATTGTGAAATCTTCTGAAATCTTCATTCCGTTCTCCAATACCAACGCATCTGGCTTGGTTGAACACAAAGGACAGGAAGCTTGTTTCATATGGTGTTTAACTTGGGTCGAAGTAAGGGCCTTCTGTTGATCTGATAAACTGAAACACTATATCCCACCATCCACCACGATACAAAGGCGACAAAAAGATATATCTCGGCATTAGAAGTAAAAAGCGGCAAAAACAAACCCACTTTCACTGTAGCGGCTGTAAACGGGATTACTCGATCTTCTTTATAATTTGCCAGCCTATAAGCCTTAAATGAATACCGTACCGACATAAAAAGCAATAAACAGTAAAGAAAAAGCCCTAAAACACCTAACTGAACCCCAAATATGATGAATTGGTTTTCGCCGCCAACACGAAGTCCCTCCACGACACCCCGAGCATTACCACTCATAGCCAGACCTATTCCCTGGGGTGATGCAATCATGCTGTCAATTCCCTCAAACCATTCAATGGCGTGACCCAGGGTGGACGGTTCTTGAAAAGTAATTGTATCGTATACGAGATCGACTGTATCCTTTGGAGCCCAGAAATAGAAATACAAGCCAGCAAATGCCAACAACCCAACTCCCACTAAAATCATTCTGTAATACCGAAATATGATCGTAATAAATACGAGCTCGACAAAGAGCGACGCCATAGAGGCCCGTGAAAATGTTAGTGCAAGTGTAATCAGAAGCAAAACTATTAATGCGACATATTTTGCCCTTGACAGAGTGTCCGTCGCATTTAACAGTAAGATGACCGAAAGTGGGAAGGCAAGTACTACTGCACTTGCGAGCTCAAGCGGGGTAGAAAAAAAAGAGGAATACCTTTTATGTCCAGCTGCAGTTTCAAAAGTCCATGAAAGCATGTATTCACCAGTTGGTTCAATTTCATTTAAGGCTTTATTATACTGAGCATACCCCGTAGAACTATGAAAGTGCGTCCCCCTCGCAGCTTCCGCCGCAACAAAAAAGAATGCTATGAACGCCACGGAAAGTATGACGTTAGTAACTATGGTAGTATCACGCCCACTTTTCGAGAAGTTTCTCCCGAAAAAGTACATGATTCCAAGCATAAGAATGTTTTTAAAATATGCCAGCTTTTCCGGAATCCCAGCAGCTCCAAGTGGCAAAATAGCGTATGCAAAAGCAAGTAGAAGAAAGGAAATAAATACTACGTCGATGCTTAAAAGCTTATAACTCCAGGTAAAGAAATCCCTCTTAAAAAAAATAAAGGCAAGAAATGCAAACAGGACAATGAGCTCTTTTGCGTATTGGAAAACAACAACAGCTACCGTTGATCCGGTTTGCTTGTACACTAAACTTAAAATGGTAATATAGGCTGGCAGGTATAGACACATAAAAACAATCACATACTCACTATTACCCTTAAAAAGGATTTTATAAGATGAATAGGCAATGGCCAATAGTGCGGCTGAGAAAAACAACAGAAATAACATCATTGCTTATTAACTCCTGTTTTAAAAGGCGTGGTCGCTCTATCTTTCATCCAAGACCATATTCAAAGTCCTCTATGAGAAGTCTACTTAGCTTCCAACGCATGAGCAAAGAAGAACTTGACCACAAAAAATCCTGTCGAAAGTATTCCAAATACGAACATGCCTATCACGATGCCTTTATACCAACGCCATTTGTTGTTTTCGAGGTACCTCATAGGCCTGTCAATTATTTGAATAAGTGGTTGCCGATCTAAGTGATTTAATTTTGCCAGTTCGAGATTCTTCACAATTTCTGAATATGCAGCGAGTGACGATTGTAAGTCCATCTGCTTTTGCTGAATGGGCACATTCTGCGTTCGGTTCAAGGCATTATAATTCAGGGTTCTCTCGAGATCTGTTGCAATATCAAAAACCGAACTATCAAGCACCTTTTTTACGCTGTCTGCCTGATGCTGAAGCGTAGCGACAGTCTCGGTCGTCTTTCTCGTTTTACTATAAAGGTAGAACTCACTCACTTTCTTTACCAAAGTCGTATCAAAGGCTGCCGAAAAAAAAGGATCTTTAGAATTAACCTGCACACTAATAATGTTGAGCCTTCTTGACGGTTTGTTGACCGCTAGATAGCTTTTCTGCAACTTCTCAACTACCTCAATTAAAATACTGTCATGACTGGCGGTAAATTGCGAGGGGTCTACATCGAACGACAACCCCTTCAGGTGACTCTTTGACTGCCAAACTTTTTCCAATTTGGACTCCCTTGCAAATGTATTGATCAGCCTTTCCTTGCTTCCATTATGGTCTACCTCGGTCAGAAGCGTTTCTATTAACATCCGCTTCGACTTGTAGAGCTCCAAAATATTCTCTCCCTTAAATAGCCCTTCTTCATCTCCTCCGAGAGACCCAAGGCTTAGCCCAAGCGAAGAAGCTAGCCCTGACACTTGGCTTAAACTACTGGACTCCTCAAGTGCGAAGGTTGTTTGTGCTGTATAAGTCGGCTTACGCAGTGTATACAGATAGCCAAAAACACCCCCGACCAAAACAACCATGGCGATGATTTTCCATTTGCGCAGCAGATAGTTAACCAAAGCTGTTATTCGCAACAAAAGCTCCCTTAGCGAGATCTTATCTTCCTGAATGTATGGTTGGTGTTGATTTGTCATACGTCGACTCAGGTTTTAGAATTTTATCTGGGTGATTAGAAGCGCAAGAGTAGCCAATCCGCTGGTAAAGCCAATAATCTCACTTGGTTTCAAAGGTATTTTGAAAGGCTTGACAGGCACAATTACTTCTGCACCGGGTTCTACAGACGGGTAGGCACGAATAAAAAGCAATCCCCTTGTTCGGGCCACTTCGCCATTGGCATAAACTACGTACGTTCTGTTTCTCTTCGCCCTGCTATCAAAGCCCCCAGCATGATTAATAAAGTATTTGGCTGATTTACCACTCTCATAACGAACTGTAGTGGGATACAAAACCCGTCCCTTAAGCCTGACTGTTTGAAGCTGTTTGGGAATACTAATAATATCGCCTTCCTCCAGAATAAGATCGTATTTGGATCCGGGCTTGGCCATAATTTCCTCCAAATTGATCCCTATAATCTCAGTACCTTTATTTCCTCCGGCAGAAATTAGGGGGTTATTCAGACCCATCTCTGTCAAGCGTTCCCGCTTAGCGAGGCTACTTAAATCTTCATTGGCTGAGAGATCACTAGCCTTCTGATAAACTTCATCCTCAACCTTTTCAGTACGCAATGTCTCTGATTCTGTAGGGCTCTGCGAGGTCAATTCAATGTTTTCTTTAACCCCTTGCAGGCTCGCTATTTTTCTTGCTAGTTCTGGCTCATTCTCGAAAAACTCTGTTCTTCTAATTAACGTAGCACCTTTAGGATAAGCAAACTCGCTCAGCCCGCCAGCTCGCTCCACTACGTCGGATATTTTCTCATTGACATTTCGAATGGCATATTTGCCCGGGTATAACACTTCTCCGTCAACTTGTATGAATCTCTCCACCCGGTAGTTCGGATTTCGCCTGACAACAATGTGGTCAAAAGGCTCAAGATCAATTTCAGAGCCCGACGCTGAAAGACTCAAATCCTTATTAATACCCACTAAAAGTATGTCAGATATGTCCCGGGAGTTTTGATCTTTTACTCTTCTTGTGATTTCTATATTTGATTCTGAAGCTGCCTCTCTCAATCCGCTGGCTTGGGCAATCAGATCTTCTACGGTCAGGCCCTCAGAATATGGAAAATTACCTGCCTGGTTAACCTCTCCGGTAATAGTTACATAATACTCTTCCTTCAAGTCATACCTTGAAAATATGGTTACTACATCTTCTTGCCTTAATGCTATGTCTTCTGTTTTTTCGGTCAAAAGGTCAGAAAGATCAAAAGAAATTGTTTCAGTGGAAAGATCACTTTTTGTTCGTGTAATAATGGCCCTCGCCAAATGTGCGTCACCAGAGAGCCCCTCAGCTCTTTTAACAAGCTCTCTGACCGTAAGTCCGTCAGTAAGCGAATAATTGCCCGGGCGGAATACAGCGCCTTTTATTTGCACTCGATTGGCATACCTGTTCAGGATTTTCCCTACACGAAAAACATCGCCGCTTTTAGCCGTAAACAGGGAGAACTGGTCACCAAAAATATCTGCAACCGTCTTTTCTGAATCCGTATTCCTGGTCACGTTTACCCGATCCTTATAGCTCTCATCTGTAAAGCCACCTGCATAGGCCAGAACATCAGCAAAACTTTCACCGCCTCTCAGCTCAAACACTGCCGGCCGCTTCACTTCTCCCTTCACTTCCACTCTTGCCAAATACGGATCCACGATCACAACGTCCTGATCCTCCAACCGAATGTTGATTTCAGATTTTCCGCCAATTAGAAAATCATAGGCGTCTACTTCTTTTACAAGCTTATTCGAACGAAAAACTTTGATTTTTCGCAAAGTCCCATTGGTGGTAACACCCCCAGCTGCGTAGAGTGCATTGAATACCGTTGCTAATGAGCTGATAGTATAAGTACCCGGCATCCTAACTTCGCCAACCATGTTCACTTTTATAGTTCTCACAGACCCCAAAGACACGTTTAAAAAAGTGTTGGGTGTCGAACCATTCATCCCTTTGTAGGCGGTGGCCAACTTATCCTTTATTCGCTCCGTGGCTTGCTCAATCGTCAAACCATTGACAGGTAGTGGGCCAAAATTAGCTATCAACAATCTACCCTCTGCGTTTACCCTAGCTTCAAAATATTGCTCAGCTGCGCCATATATGTCAATAAATAAAACATCGCCGGGACCTATCACATAGTTACGGGGAGTTGGCAGGTTAAGGCTTGGCTCAAATGTTAATTGTGGGTTCTTATTGTTGAAAAGGGTGAAACCGAAGATTCTGTCTTCCAAGGGAAGCTCTGGCTCAACGGCATCACGGACGGGTCGGCTGATTTTTTCCCAATCATTTTGTCCTCTTACCTGACTTCCGGGATAAGAGGAGCCTCCGGTCACACGAGCAGAATTAGCTTTGCCAACACGTTGGGTAAGTTTGGTAATCTCTGATGACGGCATACCCTGCGACTGTGCTAGTTGAATCATCTGATCGGGCGTATAACCCATTGAACTCCCTCGACTCATCAGATCCATAATTTGTGAGTCGGAAAGCTCATCAACTTTAACAGTGGTGAAGTCGGGAATAGCCTGCGAGCTGGCTGGTTGATAACTGCCTACAGAGGCCAGCAAAAAGAAAATTGCCAGGAGACGGTATTTTGCGTTCGAAAAGGTCATGATACCCTTTTGCTTAGTCTGGTTTCGAGAAATAAAGCGCAAGATAGGATAATTAATTAGCTTACTAAATAGGAATACAGCCCTGACAACGAAGGCGACAGGATAGTTGGTGTACTACGAAAATAAAAAAGAGAACCTGTTAGTCCTCTTTTTTTGCTCTTGCTATGAAAAAGTGATTGAGCAATACCTCTTTGTTATACCTGAGGGGCTCGTTTGTCTTGTTGTCTATCACCGAGCCTCCTGCTGCTTCCAGTACTGCCTGCGCTGCGGCTGTGTCCCATTCCATGGTAGGGCCGAAACGTGGATAAACGTCGGCACCGCCTTCCGCCAACACCATAAACTTCAGCGAGCTGCCCATTGATACTATCTCAGGCTTATCGTATTGGTTGATAAACTCAAGCGTTTCGTCGCTCATGTGAGAACGGCTGGCCACTACTCGTACGGGGCCGGAGTATACAGACGATTTTCCTCCATCAAGCTGAGTTGTCTGGCCTTTTTCTTCCAGAAAAGCTCCCTGGCCAATAATACCCCAATGCAACTTCTCCTGCACAGGTGTGTACACCACGCCAGCCACTAGCTCCGTTCTGTTAACAAGGGCTATGTTGACTGTAAATTCACCGTTTCTCTTTATGAACTCCTTTGTGCCATCGAGAGGATCAACCAGCCAGAAATACTCCCAGCCTGATCTTTCGCTGAAATCTATCCCTTTGCCTTCTTCACTCAACACCGGGATGCCGGTGTTCTCAAGGTGTTTCATGATCACGTCATGAGCTGCCTTGTCGGCCTTAGTCAGTGGAGAATTGTCCCCTTTGGTTTCTACGCCAAAATCCTCTGTGTCGTAAATTTTGAGAATAGCCTTTCCGCCTTCTATCGCAGCTTCTTTTGCTAAACCTATCAGGTTCTTAATTTTAGTTTGCTCCATCAGATAATCATCCCCGCTGCGACAGTTTCGTTGGTAGCCTCGTCAACCAAAATGATACTACCAGTATTTCTGTTCCTTCTGTATGAATCCACCAGAAGCGGCTTTGTTGTTCTTAACTGCACCCTCGCTATTTCATTCATTTTGATGTCCTTATCATCTTCGATGCGGTGCAGGTTACTGATATTAACCTTGTATTGCACCTCTTTGATGATGGCCTTTACCTCATTGCTGGTGTGGAACAAAGTATATTTGGCCCTTGGCAGAGGTCCTTTATTGTTCATCCAGCAAAGCATTACATCTATGTCCTGCACCGCCTTGGGTTGATTGTTGTCCCGAACGATCATATCTCCCCTGCTGATATCAATTTCATCTTCAAGAGTGATGGTTACCGACATTGGAGGAAACGCTTCTGCGATTGGGCCATCTGCCGTGTCGATAGATTTGATTTTTGAGGTGAGGCCTGAAGGCAAGACTGTCACTGAGTCGCCAGGTTTGAAAATACCACCAGATACCCTGCCCGCATAGCCCCTGTAGTCATGATACTCGTCAGAATGGGGACGGATAACTGTTTGCACAGGGAAACGGCAGTCAATATGATTTTCATCGCTGGCGATGTGGATGGTTTCAAGTTCATGAAGCAACGTGCCACCCTGGAACCAGGGCGTTTTCTCTGACTTGTTCACCACGTTGTCGCCATGGAGGGCACTAATGGGAATAAACCTGATGTCTTTCACATCAAGTTTGGCCGCAAAGTCTTCATACTGCTTCACTACCTTGTCGTAGGCTTCCTCAGAGTAGTCGACGAGATCCATTTTGTTCACACACACAATAATGTGGGGGATTTGCAGGAGGGAAGCAATGAAGCTGTGGCGGCAGGTTTGCTCAATCACCCCTTTTCGGGCATCCACCAGAATAAGCGCCAGGTTGGCGGTAGACGCACCAGTCACCATGTTACGGGTGTACTGAATATGCCCAGGCGTGTCGGCAATAATAAATTTCCTTTTTGGTGTAGCAAAGTACCTGTAGGCTACGTCTATCGTGATTCCCTGCTCTCTTTCGTCCTTCAAGCCGTCGGTCAAAAGCGAAAGATCCACGTGACCAAGTCCCTTTTTCTTGCTGGAGTTCTCCACTGAAAGCAGCTGGTCTTCAAAAATTGATTTTGAGTCAAAAAGCAGCCTTCCGATCAAGGTACTTTTCCCGTCGTCCACACTTCCGGCTGTAGTAAACCGGAGCAGTTCCATGTCCAAATATCCGTCTGACATTATCTTCTAATTAAAAATAGCCTTCTTTCTTTCTGTCTTCCATAGCGGTTTCAGATCGTTTGTCATCCGATCTGTTGCCTCTTTCTGTTTGCCTTAGCGCCGACACCTCAAATACGATCTTCTCCAGCGTGTCAGCATCAGATTCTATGCCGCCGGTGATAGTGATATCGCCCAGCGTTCTGAACCTGATCTTCTTCTTTTCAATTTTTTCCCCTTCACGAAGCTGCGTGAACTCTGACTTGGGCAACCAGGTGCCGTCACGTCTTATTACCTCTCTTTCATGGGCAATGTAGAGCGACGGTATATCGATGTTTTCTGACAAAATATATTGCCAAACGTCCATTTCAGTCCAGTTGCTTATAGGGAACACCCTGAAGTGCTCTCCCTGGTTTTTCTTGCCGTTGAAGAGGTTCCAAAGTTCCGGGCGTTGATTTTTCGGATCCCACTGACCAAATTCATCTCTATGTGAGAAGAAACGCTCCTTGGCACGGGCCTTTTCCTCATCTCTTCTGGCACCTCCCATCAGGGCATCAAACTTATTTTCCTCGATGGAGTCCAGCAGAGTTGTAATCTGCAGCCAGTTGCGGCTAGCATTTTTTCCGGTTTCTTCACGAACCCGACCAGCATCTATAGACTTTTGCACTGAAGCCACAACTAAATTGACCCCCAGCTCTTTTACAAGGTTGTCCCTAAAGTCAATCGTTTCTGGGAAATTGTGACCCGTGTCGATGTGAACGAGGGGAAATGGGATTTTGGCCGGCCAGAAAGCCTTCCTGGCCAAATGGGTAACCACTATGGAGTCTTTCCCTCCGGAGAAAAGAATCCCGGGGTTTTCAAATTGAGCAAAAACCTCTCTGATGATAAAGATGGATTCTGCTTCCAGTTCCTTCAGGTGAGTAAGATTGTACCTCGCCATTAATTTTTAATTTTTTTCAAAACTACTTCCAAAATCTTTTTTGTGCACACTTCCAACGACTCTTCGTTGGTTTTTACTACTACATCTGCATTTTTGGGCTGCTCGAAAGGCGAGTCGATCCCGGTAAAATTTTTAATCTTCCCTTCCCTGGCCTTTTTGTAAAGCCCTTTCACATCTCTTTGCTCACACACCTCCAGAGGGCAGTCGACAAACACTTCTATAAAGTTATCCGCCCCAGCCAAGTCTTTAGCTTGCTTTCGGTCATCAATAAACGGCGAGATGAATGCCGTGAGTACAATAGTGCCCGAATCGATGAAAAGCTTCGACACCTCACCAATGCGGCGGATGTTCTCCTTCCGAGCCTCATCACCAAAATCCAGGTCTTTGTTTAGACCCGACCGAATATTGTCACCGTCGAGAATATAAGTGTTGAGCCCCTGGGTAAATAAGGCCTTCTCTACCTCACTTGCCAGCGTTGATTTGCCGGAACCTGACAAACCAGTCAACCAAACCAGCACGGGTCGGTAGCCATTTCGCTCTACTCTGTCAACATGAGTGATACTGTGCTTGTGCGGAATTATATTTTCTGAAACGGAATCAGCAGACATATTTGAAGCCGGAAAAATGAATTAACTATATTCTCTATTGGGTTAGTATAGAATTGAGGCACAAAGATAATTGAAGGTTTCCCGAAAACAAGATGAAAACCCCCATAAACCAATAAAGGGCCATGAAGGCCCTCTATCAATGCTTATCAATGTAAATGTGTTACAATCTTCGAAGAAGTATGTCTCCACTGATCGACTTGAGCTGAAGATTCTTCCCTCCGTTGTTCAGTTTGGCGTCCAGCTTTACGCCGACAATCTCTTTCAACCCTTTCCCACCATCAAGGTATTCGAACGTCAGGTCGCTATAGATGTCGCCAGAAATGGTTGACGCCTTCAACGAAATGTTTTGAGACGCTGGCAGCTTAATGTCCACATCGCCGGAAATGGTCTCAAGAGACAGCTCACCACCGTCGAAAGTGGTTTCAATGTCGGCGCTGATGCTTTTCACACCAATATCGACCCCTTTTGGTAACCACACCTCCACTGTCATAGTGGGGGTGGAGCAGTAGCAGTTTTCACGACCGCCTCTTTGCTTTTTCCAGTAGTCTTCAAACTGTTGTTTCTTCATGTAGATGCTCACCGCCGAGGTAGTATTGTCCACACTAATTGTAAACTCCGGGGTGGGCCAGTCTTCCTTTTCCTCCACGCTCAAAACTGCTTTTGCCTCCTGTTGATCCCAGTGATTAATCTTGATCACCGACGAGAAATCAAACTCCAGGTATATCTTCTGGCCAGCCTTCACCGGGCTACTTGCCTCGGTGGTGTATTGGGCCAGGAGGGAGGTCACGCTTCCCAGAAGCATGACCAAACCCATTGCTATGGCTTTCATGGCTGAATTATTTTTTCCTTAGAAAAATATCACCACTTACTGCCCTGAGCGATATCTCCACGCCGCCACCGTTGAAGGTTGGGTTGGCATTCATGCCTCCCCACGACTTGAGACCTTCCTTTTCAGCAAACTTCAAATCCAGGTCAGTATAGATTTCACCGGAAACCACGCTTAGCTTAAAGTTAACTTTGGCATCCGAGGGCATGGTAATATCAATATCGCCGCTCGTGGCTGCCAGTGAAGTGGGTTTGGTGGCATTCAGCTTGCCGAAAACAACGTTTATGTCTCCACTTACCGTGTTTGCCACTATAGGGCCTGACACATCACTCAGGATAATGTCAGAGTTTTTCGACTGTACGTTGATTTCGCCACTAAGGCCTTTGACTACAAAGTCACCTCCTCCGTGCCATGATTCTTGCTCATAGGAGAGCCCCATCGCCGTTGGCATTTTTATGATGTAATCAGAGTCGCTGGCCGCCTTGCCTGCCCCTGAAAGCGAGATAACATTTCCTTCTGTCTTAATATTTAACCCTATCTCCGTGTTGTCGGGCCCGGTAGCTGAAAGCGGCTTCAGTCCTTTCGCTTTTTCAGGAATCCCTTCATAGTCAAGGGCTGTAATGACCAGTTCCGTGCCGGAATAAGCCTCAAAAGTAATATCGGTTTGAAGGTTTGACACTTTTAGGGTGTACTGCTCTGGAGAGCCAGGAACCTTAAATTTGAATTCCTTGGTTTGGCCTTCCCTTTCACCGAATCGATTCATGTCTCTTCTGTCAACCTTGGCTAACCTCGCCAGTTCCTGAGATTTTGCCGGAAGCTGGCTAACCATCGTCAGAGCCAGTGCTGCTGTAAATAATTTGATTGTTTTCATTGTCCTTTATGTTTTACGCTTATCAATTATTGAATGCTTTATATCAAAACTTCTATGCCCAACTGGGCTTGTTTTCTCACTTCAGGTAGCGTCTCTGTGTTGTCAATCAGCGATTTCAACTTGTTCACCGCACTCTTTTCTTCGAGTTCCACCATCATGTTGATGAGGGAAATTTGAACAATCGGCTCCGTCTGAAATTCCAGGGAGCGCACCAGCTCGGCTCTCACGGTGCTGTTGACAGTCGCAAACTTCTGCAAAGCATTGGCTGCCGCAAGCCGCACATTGGGGCTGGCATCAGTATTCAGTGTGGTTACCAGAGCTTCAATCAGCTTCGGGTCAACTTTGTTGTAGCTTTCCACCTGGCTTACGGCTTGTATCCGTTCGCTTGGATATTGCGCCTTTAGGTTCGCCAGCATGAGCATTTCTTTTATTTCGCTAATCTCCTCCTTCATTTCGGCTACCTGGTTGTTGTCGGCAACCGGAGAATCGCCTTTGTTGCCCCACCAATAACCAACTGCCAGCAGCATTACCGCCGCCGCTACCCTCGAAATGGCTTGCCAGGAGAAGAAAAAGACCTGCCTTGCTTTCGGACTTGAATGCAAGCCTTTCTTCTCCTCCTCAATCATGGCAAACACATCCTTTTTGAGTTTTTGGCCCGGTTGAGCTGGCTTCACCAGAGAAAATTCTTGCTCCAGCTGCAATTCCTGCTCATAGGCCTGTCTACAACTTGCACACTCATCAAGGTGAAGCTTCACTGCCTCCTCGTGATTTTTTGAAAGCATTCCGCCGATGTATTCCGGCAAAAGCTCCTCTATATGTTTCTTAGTTTTCTGCATGATTGAAATATATTTCTCTCAGTTGCTGGATGGCCCGGTGCATTTGCACTTTGATATTGCCAACCGTCGTATTTCTTATTTCTGCTATCTCTTCGTACTTCATTCCTTCCAGTTTACCGAGCACTATCAGCTCCCTTTTTTCCTCCGGCATTTTGTCGAGCGCCTGGAAAAGTACCGACTCCCGCTCCCTGGTTATTTCGTCTTCCTCATCGCTATGATGCAGGTCGGCGACATTCTCCACTTTCTTAAAGTCGTCGGTGAGCTGCTTGTTCTTTCGGTAGTGATCGTGGTGCACATTGCGGGCCATTTGATACACCCAGGTTTTGAATTTGTACTCGGGGTTAAACGACTTGCGGTATTTCATCAGCCGTATGAACACGTTCTGCACCAAATCGTCACTTACATCCTGATCGAATGTCATGCGGAGAAAGAAATTGTACAGCCTCACCTGATACCGCTCAAACAGGTCCTTCAGATAGTCCAGGTCATCGTTTTGCACCTGAATCATCAGCCACTCGTCCGTTATCATCTCCACAGTTTTGGTCAGGCGATTTTGCAAGCTTTTCCGATCGATTTGGTTTGGTTACCAAAAAAGGTACGGAAGGTTACAGGAGGGAAAAAGATTTATTTGGGAAAGTTCGAAATGCCGAAGTAGAAAGGGCTGTGGAAATCAAACAGGTTAGGAGGAGGCGGTGCTCAGTATAGGTTAATGTGTAAGTTTTTGAAAGAACATCAAACGGGAAATAGCCCTTATTTTCTCAGTAGACATATTTCAGAAAGGTGTGAAGACACACCTATAGACTGATAGGGGTTTTGGTTGAGTGACTCTTGTCTAACCAGGCTCTGGGTTATGATTTTCCATTCAAAAACGCCAGAGCCTATTCTCTTTTGGTACAAGGCATTAAACTTCCTTTAAAACAACCTCTTAAACAGCTTCGTAAACTTCAGCATCTCGTTCAGGTCGCTCACTTTGATTTTGCCCATCATAAAGGCCATTTCGGCGCTACGTTTGCCCAGCTCAATTTCTTCATACACTACGTCGCTTGTTTTTATTGTGCATTTTGCCTCGCCCTCCAATCCCTGACTTACACGGCAGGAACCTTTCTCGATCACAGCGGTAAATTGCCCGCCGTTCTTTCCTTCGATATCAAAATGAAATATCGTTTCAAATCCTTCCTCCAATTTTTCAGGCCTGAAGCGATCCTGCAATGACAAAACTATTTCCCGTGCTATCTCTGGTTTGGTTTCCATGGTTTCTTGTAGGTATCTAATGCTATTTGTCTTTCTTATATAAATTCTCTCCAATGGTTCAAGCGTCCGCTTGAACCTTATCGGCACCAGCGTCCGCTGAAATCTCTGTCTTTCGTGCCACCAGCTTGGCTTCCGCCGCAAGCCTTTTTTCCAACCCTCCAAGGGGTTTTGAACCCTTGGAGGGTTTTTAATAAGACTTCTATAGTCTAAGCGAGACGCTTGAACAATCTGCCGTATCTGCTAATAGAACTTCTTCCCGTTCCCAGCCTGCTTCACCAGCAATTCGGCCGGCTTAAACCTGGCTCCTATTTCTTTCTCCAGCTGAGTCATCTTCTCAACAATAGTTTTGGCTCCTTTGGCGTCGATGTACCGGAACGGACCACCCAGAAAAGGCGGGAAGCCTAATCCAAAAACCGCTCCGATGTCTCCATCTCTTGGCTCTTTCAATATGCCTTCCTGCAGGCAATAAATCGCCTCATTGATCATAATCAATGACAACCTATCCTGTATTTCGGAATCTTTAAAGGCTTTGCTTCCCCGGCTTTCTATGAACCGCAACGCCTCCTCATTCACTTTGCCCCTCAGTTTCTTACCTGTCTTTTCATCGTACTGTAAAAAACCCTTTCGGTTCTTGCGGCCCTTAAAGCCTGCTTCGGCAAGTTTGTTCAGTAGGTTGGAGCTCTTCGCTCCCCGCTTGTTGAAGAAAGCTTCCAAATCGCCTTTATTGATATGAGCGCCAACGTCAATCCCTACTTCATCAATCAAGGTGATCGGCCCAACGGGAAACCCGAATTTTTTCATTGCCTTGTCCATCTGCAAAGGATCGGCCCCTTCCTGCATGAGCAACAGCGCTTCATTGATGAATGGCGCCAGGATTCGGGTAGTGTAGAAGCCTGGGCCGTCTTTCACTACGATACAGGTTTTGCCCTGCTTCACACCTACTTCCAGCGCTGTGGCAGTTACCCAATCAGCTGTTTTACCCGTAACAACTATCTCCAGCAGGGGCATTTTAGGCACTGGGGAAAAGTAATGCATGCCAATGACTGTCTCCGGCCGGGAGGAGGCCTCTGCGATTTTAGTAATAGGCAATGCCGACGTATTCGAAGCGAAGACACATTCCTTGCGCAGAGTGGCTTCGGTCTCTTTCAGCACTTTGTGTTTGATGTTAATGTCTTCAAAAACCGCCTCAATGATCACATCCGCCTTGTGGAAACCCTCGTAAGTAGTCGTGGTGTGTACTTTGTTGATGATAGTTTCGGCGTCCGCTTTGGTGATGGCTCTTGTTTTCACCTTTTTCATCAGCACCAACCAGATGTTCTTTTTGGCCTGGGCCAATGCTGGCTCCTGTAAGTCTTTCAACAAAATATCGGTGCCGTTTTGAACGGTGACTTCCGCTATGCCTTCGCCCATGAGGCCAGCGCCCAAAACTCCTAAAGTTTTCACTGGCCTGGCAAGCTCTTTCATCGGGTTTTTGCGCAGCGCATTCATGGCAAAGAAAATGTTGATCAGCTGAAATGCCTCGGGCGACTGAAGCAGTTGATCAAACAGTTCAGTCTCTTTTTCGGCAGCCTGCTCCCGGGTATGGCTCAATCCGTATTTAACTGCCTCGAGTATTTTATAAGGAGCAGGGTAGTTGCCGTTAGTTTGGCGAAGCATCATTTTTGTTGCCTGGCTGAAAATGATGCCCCTGGTCAGCGGATTGCTTTCCAGAATTTTGGAAGCCAGGGGCACTTTGATTTTCCTCCTGAACTGGCCTGCAGCCAACTTTCTTGCGAGTTTGATCGCCGCATCCAGCAGCTTCGGTTGAAAGACCAGCTCATCAACCAGTCCCATTTTCAATGCCGGAAAGGCGTAGACATTTCTTCCTGTCAGAATGATACTAAGGGCATTCTGCACACCTACGAGTTTTGGGAGTCGGTAAGTGCCTCCCAGGCCGGGAAGCAATCCTAGCTTCACTTCTGGCAAAGCCATCATAGTGCTGCTGTGATTACTTGCCACTCGTCCGGCGCAAGCCAGGCTGATTTCCAGGCCCCCACCCATGCATGCACCATGAATGGCAGCCACACAAGGTTTTTTGGAGTCTTCCAGATCACGCAGCATAGCATGGCCTGCCTGCGCTGTTGCTTTCGATTCACCAGGCTTCATTTGCAAAAACTTCTCTATGTCAGCACCAGCCATAAAACCCTTCTTCCGGCTTATCAGCACAGAGACTTTAAGCTCTGTGTCTGCCTCAATCTGCTGCATTACCTCCCGAAACTGCGCTTCAGTGTCAATCGATATCTTGTTCCACTCTTCTCCGGGCAAATCCATCCAGATCACGCCTACTTCGTCGTGTTTTTCAAGAGTCAGAAAGGAGTTTTGTGCTTTTGAGGCCATGATAAAGTGAATTAATAATCGCCTGGAAACGCTCCCAGAGCTTTAGTATGCATGCAGAGTAAATATAGGCGATTATTTAGGATTATGTAAGGCAAATAAACACGAAGTTCTCTATTGGCTGATCGCCTTTTGTTGCGTGCTATCTTTTCGTATTTCCTGCAGCCTTATTTCGGCCATGCCCCTCACCTGAATAATCATTTGAAGGTCTTTGGAAGTGATAAGAGTAGCTATTGGCATAATCTCCCATGAATCAATATATACCTCCAGTTTTTCTGCCAGCTTTCCCTTTTCTATCCCGCTTGTGATGAGCATGGGGATCATGTCGGCATAAGGCTGGAGTTCATAGGTAAGCTGCTTTTCAACCATCGTCTTTATGGAGCTATGGAGAAGCCAATCAGCAGAAGCCAGAACGGCATCATCAGAATCTACCACAAAGTCAAAGTCTTCTATCTTAAAACTTTTCGATGTTCTGTCAATCACTGGCTTTCCCTGAAGATAGACATCGCCCCTCACATCGCCTGTCAACCCCAGCTTCACGGCCAAGCCATCCTTCGTGCCGTATACCTCTACATCCTTGATTTGCGCAGAATAACCTGCCGAATCGATCCTCAGCCCCACCAGCTTTTTTCTGCTGTATTTGTTGACCAGGTCAAACGGAAGCGTACACAGTACGCTTGCCACCAGGCTATCCTGATGGTCTGTTTGAAAACTAAACTCAGGTAATGGCACAGGCGAAACTGTCAGGTCATCTCCTTCCACGAGGGTTGATATTTGAGCCGTTAATTCCGCTTGGGCAGTAATTTGTCGTTCAGGGCCACGGGTCCACCTTGCTTTCAGCGTCTCGGCTTTGGCCAGCAGCCAAATCCTTGGCTCATCCTTTTTTAGTCGGATCGGTTGCTGCAAGTCGCTCCAGATTTTTTCAATGATTTTCCTTGTGTCAATGGTCTCTTTCATAAAACCATCCAGCTTCAGTGTAAGGCTGTCTTGGTGGTCGTTCAGCGCTTTCTCGACAGGTTTTCGGAAATTGATGGTCGCAATCCCGAGATTCATCACTGGGTCGCTTTTCCAGACTATCTCGTCAATAACAGTTTTGGGCCTGATGCTCCAGTCTTTTTCAAAACCAAGCTCCGTCTTAAAGAGTAGTTCCAATTCAAATTCTATCGGCGTTTGATTTTGGATTTTCACACCCAAAATATTCTTCATGTATTGACCTGAAACTTTCAGATGAGCCCGATAGCGAAGGTCTGGTGCTTTCCAGGTCAATATTATAGGCTGTTGCTTAGTAAGCTCAAAGTAAAGACTGTCGTTTGTATTGACCGCTACCCTCTTTCTCAGAAAGGTGCCATCGATTTTTTCGTTGATAAGGGCTTCTACCTTATCCAGGCTAAAGCTGAGAGGGATGGTCAGTCTTGAAACCGGCGGAGCAAGCGTTGAGTCGAGTGTTGTTCTTTCCGGAGCGTCGGTTTTTGCTTTCTTGCAGGAAGCAAGGGCCAAAGCCAAAGCGACGGTAACGGCGAGGCATTTTAAGATATGCATTAGATCTTCTCTAGAATCATCCCATGACCATGCGCTCCGGCAGCGCATGCCGCCAGCAAGGCCAGTTTGCCTTCCTCCCTCTTCAATCTGTTCATGGCAGTAGTTACCAATCTCGCTCCAGTGGCACCAAAAGGGTGACCCAAAGATAGTGAGCCTCCGTGAATATTAAATTTATCCATGTTTATCTCGCCAGCTTTTGCAGTCAACCCCATCTTCTCCTTTGCAAATTGGTCGGAATTCAATGCTTTGAGATTGGTGACAATCTGAGACGCAAAGGCCTCGTGAAACTCTATAACATCCAAGTCTTTCAAGGTGAGGTTCTGTCGGTGCAGCAGTTTGTAGGTGGCATATGCCGGGCCAAGCAGAAGCTCTTCATTGGGGTCCTGACCAGTGAACAGATAGTCTCTGATTTGAACCGATGTGTCGTAGCCCAGGGCTTTGGCTTTTTCTTCGCTCATGAGCAACACAACTGCGGCACCATCTGTGAGGAAGGAAGCATTGCCGGCCGTTATTGTTCCGTTCTTTTTGTCGAAAGCTGGTCGCAGCTTTGCTAGCTTCTCAACCGTTGTATCTGCCCGATAGGTATTGTCTTCCTTAATTGCCTCAAACGATGGCGGAAACTCTGCGGGAGTAATCTCACTGGCCAATATCCCTTCCTCAGCGGCTCTTGCAGCTAACTGGTGCGACCGGGCTGCAAATTCATCCTGCTCTTCCCGGGTAACACCAAATCGGGTGCCCATCAGTTCGCAGTCCTGACCCATAGTGCGCCCGGTGGAGTATTCTGCGATTTGGGGTACCTCTGGTTTGAAATCTGACGGACGGAGAGACAACACAAACTTCAGCCATTCACCGGTCGAGCGAATCTTCTGAGAAGCGAAGAGCTTGGTTCTCATTTTCTTGGGAAAGCCTATCGGAATATCCGACACGCAGTCGGTTCCACCCGCAACAACCACATCGGCATGACTAAGCCTGATCAGGTCAGCTCCCTGGGCAATAGCCTGGTTGGCGGAAATGCAAGCCTGGGAAACGGTATGTGCCGGTGTGGTAAAAGGAATACCGCCAGTGAGGGCGCACTCTCTGGCCACATTGGATGTCACAATATTGTGGACGACCGTGCCCATGATCACCCTTTCAACCTGTGCCGCATCAAGAGACGTTTTTTTCAAAAGGCCAGAAATTGCTACTGCACCCAGTTGATAGGCCATAAGATCCCGATAGCCTGTGCCCGACTTCAGAAAAGGCGTTCGGGTGCCGTCAACTACTACTACTTTTCTTCCGACATATGATTGCTTTGCCATATCTGGGGCTGTTTAATTGGATATAATTATACAAAAAAACCCTCAGGACAATAAACATCCCGAGGGTTTGAAACGTCTCGTGAGGGTGGGAATTATTCTCCTCCTCCTTTTTTCTTTTTAAGCAGCCCCTTCAGTTTGTCGGCAGCCTCCTCTTTCACTTCTTCTTTCTTCTCTTCGACTTGTTCTTTCACTTCTTCCTTAGCTGCCTCTTTTTTCTCCTCTACCTCTTTTACAACGGCTTCTTTCTTTTCTTCAGCCGCTTTGACAGCCTCTGCTTTTGCCTCCTCTGCTTTTTTTGCAGCTTCTTGTTTCTTTGCATCCATTTCTGAAGCTATCTTAGCCTTGGCAGCATCTGTGGCGGATTTGCCACCCTCGCCCGCATCTACGCTTTTCAGTGTCACTTTTGGATCATCATAAGTGCCACCAACGCCGAAGTTCATCACAATATTGGAGGAGATAGCAGAACTCACTCCTGTGACAGACGCTATGGCCTGATTGGCTGCGGCAGATGCGGCACCGGCAGGCACGTTCATGGCCATTACGTAGTCCATTGTGCCATCTATACCATTACTTCCGGCAATCGTGGTTTTATATTTGCCTACATTCACATCGAAAGGCTTCAGCCACACTCTTCCGTCCCTAATTTCGGCTTGCATAATCACGTCTTTCAAACTCAATGTCCCTGAGTCATCACCAAGTTTTGAAACAGACGACAAAGAGGTCAGCACTTTAAGGTCATTTACTTTGCCCTCAGCGACTTTCACCACACCCTGGCCCAGGATAGACTCCATCACAGGCATCATATCCTGACCCAAAGCGCCCGCCATAACAAAGTCTGTTGAGAACTTGCCTTCCATCTTCTCAGCTATTGGCGCCAGTTGTTGAACTGTTGTGAATGTATTATACGCTGCTTTGATTGACATATCGGTGATTGAAAAGTCAAAGGCAAACACGGGCTTTTCCAGGTCACGGCTATCGTACTCCCCGTCCATAGCAAACAGACCATCCATCAAATTGAACTTACCATTGTCAAGTTTTACCACACCATCTTTCACAATGATATTGCCCTTCATGTTTTTGATCTCCATGTTGTCATACAACAGACTGGTAATACTTGACCTAAGAATGAAGTCGATATTCTTTGGCACTTCCACTACTTCAAGTGCAGCCGTGTCGGCCTCCACAGTGGCAGTGGTGTCTTCGTCGGTCATCCACTCGTTCAGGTCAAACGAGTTGGAAGAAAAGTTCAGCTCGCCTTTGATGGTTTCATCGTTCAGCGCATAGGCCATGTAGTTGGTAATGGCGCCGGTCATGGCCATGTCGCTGCGACCAAGCGTAGCGTTGAACTTACTCAGGCGAACTTCTTTTGGATTGAAGCTCAGTTCAGACTCAGAAATGGCAAAGCCCTGGGGCAGGTCAGCGTCGGCATAGTAGAAGTTGCTTACGGTCATCCCTCCGCTGGTGGCCAGCTTGTCGTATCTCTCGGCATCTACATCCGACATTTTACCTTTCGTCTGCATGTTGGCAGCGATTTTGCCTTTCAGCTCCATGCCCTCCATTGGAAAGATTTGCATGATTTTCTCTAGGTCAATACCGCCATTTACTGCCAAATCCCAGGTATAGTCATCCAGGTTTTCAAACCTTAGTGTTGATTCAAGCTTTTCGCCATCTACCAACATAGTGAATTTGTCCATCAGCACCACCGTTTCAGCCATCTTGCCGCTTTCGTTTTTGATGGTAGTATGCATATTCATCTGTTCCATCGGTATCGGATACTCCGCATATTTGATGAAACCATCGGCCAGCCCCATTTCCATATCAATTGTCGGAATCGTGTTGGCAATGCTGTCATAAACGCCCTGAGATTTGGCATTCATACTAAAAATACCCTTCATCTCAAGACCTTCCATAGGGAACATAGTGGCCAGCTCACCTAGATTCAGTTTTGCCTGAATGTCGGCTACCATGTCATAGTTCACCAGGTTTTTGATAGTCAGTTTAGCATCAACGGGATTATTGCCGAAGTCAAGATGAAATTGCTTGATGTCAACCAGCGTATTGTCTATGTTGCCATCAGCACAGTCGATCAACATATCAACATTCACATTGCTGACTGCTGAGGGCAGTTCGGGATATTTGAAATTACCGTCGATTACCTTCATGCCGAAGTTGAATGCTGGCATTTGAGTGTCGTTGTAGATGCCTTTAACAAACCCGCTGAACTGGGTGTCGCCAGAGGCTGTCAGCCCGGTGAAGCTATCACTGTACATACCAGGCACAAGCGACAACAACGACTTGAAGCTGTTCTCAGGCGACGAAAAACTAATGTCCATGTCGTATCCCTCCTCTGGCATGGCAAAATACCCGTCAAAGTTGAGTCCGAAATCGTTGAGCGACACCACGTTGTCTTTGAAGGTAAATTTCATTTGGCCCAAGTCCATATTCAGCGCCATGTCGGCTTTGAGCCTTTTATCAGACATATATTCTACGCCGTCGTAGGAAACAACTAAATTTTCTATTTCTGTGTAGGTGCCCATATCAAACACCTCCAGCGTAAAGTCGCCGCTTCCAGTGTGGTTCATTCCTTTCATTGCCATGTAGAAAGGTATCGTGGCGTCATCATAAACGATGTTGCCATTTTTGATTTCCCATTTGTCGATGCCAAACTGAACATCGCCACTTTCTGTTGGAGCTTCTTCGGCAACTGGTTCCTCAGAGGGCTTGGCGATATCATAATTGGCTTTGCCATTGGCCAGCACCTTCACGTAAATATTTGGCTCGTTGAGGTACAAGCCGCTGATACGGTAGTTGCCGTTGATCACAGACATGATGTTGACCACCACGTCGACCTGGTCAACTGCAGCAAGAGTGTCCTTCTTAAACTCATCAATGCCAACCACCCCCAGGCCACCGAGTGTTACAGTTAAATTGGGAAAGTTTTTAAAAAGTGTAAGGCCGAACCGTGACTCATCAAAATACACTTTGGCGTTAACATTCTCTGCAATTGCATCGTCGAGCGCCGCCTTAATATCATCTTTATAGATGACCGGCAGTATGGCTGCCGCCAAAAGCACGACTACAATGAATCCACCAACAATCAATAGAAACTTTTTCATGGCTGAGTGATTTTAAATTCGGAAAGGACAATTACCCGTATATATTACGTTTTCGTTTGAAGTAATTAGATGCAAATTAACAATTTAGAATGCTGAATGATAATAACGAGGGGATGATTTATTTATGATGTTTATGCATCAGCATCTATTGATTTTATAATTTTCGCAAACAATGATCTTTACACCCAAAATAATCTTCAGAATACTGCTATGGGCGCTCTTGCTGGTCGGCGGGGTAGTACTGTGGTTCAACAGTGGGTTGTTTGTTGAGCCAACCACAGTGAACCAGCGACACCAGTTGCTGCTGAAAGAAATCGAAGCTTTGGGCAAGCTGGAGCTGGTGAAGTACCGGATGCAGGATGTAGTGGAAATAGAGAGGCTTAGCAAGCGCTACCTGGATCTGGGCATTTTCAGAATTCAGGACGGTGGCGACTCAAGGGCGGTGCTGATTGCCGCCGGAGAGGCAGTAGCATGCATCGATCTTTTGAAAGTGACGACATCGGACATTATCGACGGAGACACGCTGGTGATTCAACTACCAAAACCGGAGCTTTGCTACCACAAAATTGACCACAGCAAAAGCAGGTTTTACGACTTAAAAAGGGGCATTGGTCTGGAAGACAAAGAGTTCAACCAGTTTATTGACACTGCTTACGCTCAGGCAGAGGCTCAGATGATGAAATCTGCCCTCGAGGGTGGTATCCTTGAGGAGGCAGAGGAAATGGCTTACAAAATTCTCTTGCCGCTTCTCAATAAAGTTGCGTCCCGGCCTGTAATCATTTATTTCAAAGAGGAGGACGTTATCCGCTTAAACTAAGCCTGTTGAAAACTCTCTACATCAAATGAATCTAGACTTTCAGGAAAAAGAATTCCGCCAATACACCGAGCAAGCGGTATCCATTTACTTCGACTGGTTAAAGCACCTCCGAGCTTCCAAAATCTATCACAACTATACACCAGCGCAAATTCAGGAGCGATTCAATGAAACGCTGCCAGAGGAAGAAACGCCTATGGAGTCGCTGCTGGCCAGTGTTGGCTCCGACGTTTTCGAGATGTCGAACTTCAACCCGAGCCCCAACTACTACGGGTACATCACAGGCGGAGGCAATCAGGTTGGCATGCTTGCTGAATTTCTAAAAGCTGGGTTGAACCAAAACAACCTGAAGTGGCACAACGCCCCCGCCAACTCCGAAATGGAGAAAATAGTCATCAAATGGCTCTGCCAGTTCATGGGTTATCCTGATGACAGCGCAGGCGTGCTGGTGAGTGGAGGTTCGGAAGGTAACTTCCTGCACCTGGCTGTGATGCGAAAAGTGATGGGGCCTGCTTCTCTTTCTGAGAAGGGCCTTTATGGCCAAAAACCTATGACGGTCTATGTTTCTAATCAGGGTCACTCCAGCTTCGACAAGGCCATGGACCTGCTGGGCATGGGAAAAGAATACCTTCGGAAAATCCCCGTCGACGATCAGTTTCAGGTAAGGGTTGATTTGATGGAAGAAGCCGTTCAGAAAGACCTGAACGAAGGCTTATTGCCTATTGGTGTAATTGGCATTGCGGGCTCCACCAACAATGGCGCCATCGACAAGCTCAATGAACTCGCAACACTTGCCAAAAAATATAAATTGTGGTACATGGTAGACGCTGCCTACGGCGGCCCTGCGGCTGGCACCGCTGTTGCTGGTCATCTTTTCAGGGGCATGAGCGAGGCTGATGCCGTTCTTGTGAACCCACATAAATGGCTCTATGTGCCCTTCCAGGTGGCCGCTGTTATTGTGAGAAAAAAAGAGCACCTCAAAAACACCTTCAGCCTGGTGCCCGACTACCTTCGGGGCGGTTCGAAAAAAACGGAGCGAGAAGACCTGATGGATTTGACGCTACAGCTCACCAAAGATTTTAAAGCGCTCAAGGTATGGATGACGTTCAAAGCCTACGGGGCGAAAAAATTGCGACTAGCAATCGAGAATGATATTGCGGTAGTGAGGTATTTCCAGGGGCTAGTGAATGCCTCCGAAGATTTCGAAATGCTGGGGCCGGCCAATTTGTCGATAGCTACCTTCCGTTATGTGTCGGAGAACGATGGAATAAAAAGTAACCAGGCAAGAGTTGACGCAGTAAACGAGCGGATACTTGAACTGATTGAAGAAGATGGGCGTATCTTTTTTGCTGGTACCCGTATTGATAACAGGCCCGCTTTGCGCATCAACTGCAATAATTACAGAAGGACAAAAGCCGATATTGACTTTTTACTGATGGTACTGAGAGAATTGGGGGAGAAGGCACTGTTGAGATCCGTTTAGTCGATTTTGCATTATATTTGTCTTACATGAAAACAATTACGCTCAATCTTCCGGAAGAAACCGACGAGAAAGAAGTCAAAATGATCGTTGCTTCATCACTCTTCGAAAAAGGGATATTGTCATCTGGCCAGGCTGCCACCTTTGTTGGCATCTCCAAACGAGAATTTATTGAAACCGTTGGCAACTACGGAGTGTCGATTTTCGGAGAAACAGCAGATGACCTGAAGAAGCCGTTTCCCAATGGCTGAGATTATTATCTCCGACACAAGCTGTCTAATTGCTTATCAACGAATTGACAGGCTAGACATCCTTCAAAAGTTATTTCATGAGGTGATCATTACTGAGCAGGTTCTCTCAGAGTTTGGCTATGCTGTACCTGAATGGATAAAGGTCAAATCAGCGCCGCCCCCGTTTAGTCATAGCATTCTTGAAACGCTCGATTTGGGAGAAGCAAGTTCAATTTCGCTTGCTCTAAAAACACCTGGTTCAATTCTAATCCTTGACGAGCGGAAAGGAAGGAAAGTTGCCACCGACCTGGGCCTGGAAATTATAGGATCAATAAGAGTCCTCCTCCTCGCAAAAGATAAAAAGATTATTCCAAGTGTGCGTGAGATGGTGGATCAGCTTTCAGAACACAAATTCCGATTTTCCACACACGTCGTCAGGCAGCTTTTGATAGAGGCAGGAGAAGCATAGCTACACCGCCACCATCACCCTCTTATAAAACTTCTCAATAGAAGCGCCAATGGCTTCCCATTCTATAAGAAAGCCATCGTGCCCATAGAGCGAATCGATGATATCCAGCGAGGCATCGTCGACATGAGAGGCCAAAAACACCTGCTCATCTATTGGAAACAAAATGTCGGACCTGATGCCAACAAAGTGTGAGTTGGCTTTTATCTGTGAAAGTGCTTTCTCTATGCTGCCTCTGCCTCTGCCTACGTTATGTGAATCCATCGCTTTTGATAGCCTCCAGTAGCTATAGGCATTGAAACGCTTCTTCAGCTTTTCTCCCTGGTACTGCTGATAACTCGACGCCAAATAGTCATCCGTTTTCTCTGTTGTGTCCTCCTCCTGGGTTCTTTGGTAGGTGAGGTAGTGCCTGTACGAAAGCAGGGCGATTGTTCTGGCAGTCTTCATTCCCTCAAGTCCTGCATCCGGTTTACTTTCTTTAAAGGTAGCGTCGTTCGCAATCGCCATCCTCTGCGACTCGTTGAAAGCAATGCCCCAGGGTGAATGGTGGGCGTTGGTGGAAACCCCGATGAGGTTCTCGAACACGTCAGGCTCAATAATGGCCCACTCCAGTGCTTGCTGCCCTCCCATAGAGCCGCCAATGAGGGTGTGGACTTTTTCAAAGCCGAGGGATTTTCTTAATTGAATAAAAGCGCCAACTATGTCTCTATTGGTGGGCGTGGGAAAATCGTGAAAGTAGGGCTTGGCTGTCGAAGGGTTTTTATCGAGTGCATTGGTTGAGCCGTAGCAACTCCCCAGCATATTGGCACATATCACAAAAAACTTCTCAGGATCATACACTTTACCGGGCCCAAACAACCCTGGCCACCACTCTGAAGGATTAGAATTGCCCGTAAGTGCATGACATACCCACACAACGTTGTTCCTTTCGGGGTTTAGCTTACCAAATGTCGTATAGTGCAAATGGTACTCTGTCAATTCCCGACCGGACTCAAGTTTCAATGGCTGGGTCGATCTGTATAATTCCTCGGTTATTTTCACTAAGTCCTCTTCTTTTGGGTTAAAATTCCTCCCGGCCATTGGATGTATAGCCGGGAGGTAAGTCATCAATTAACCTGTATATATAATTAACTAAAATTTACTTTTTAAGCTGGTCAAAAGCCTGTATCAAGTCTGCTTTAATGTCATCTACATGCTCGGTACCAGCCGACAGTCGCAACAAATTAGGGTCAACCCCAGCTTTTAGCTGCTCCTGCTCGCTCAACTGTTGGTGCGTCGTCGACGCCGGGTGAATAATCAGGGTTTTCGAGTCACCCACGTTGGCCAGGTGGCTCACGAGTTTCAATGAATCGACAAACTTTTCTGCGTTGGCCTTACCTCCTTTGACTTTGAATGACAACACACCACCAAAGCCTCTTTTCAGGTATTTCTTGGCCAATGCGTGGTATTTGCTGCTAGCAAGTCCCGGGTAGTTCACGCTTTCAACCAGAGGATGTTTCTCCAGCCATTGCGCCAACTCAAGGGCGTTCTGCACGGTTCTGTCTAGTCTTAGAGAAAGTGTCTCAATGCCCTGGAGCAAAAGGAAAGAATTGAATGGGCTTATGGCCGGGCCGAGGTCACGTAAACCTTCCACCCTGGTTCGGATAGCAAAGGCAATGTTGGGCAGCCCCAGTGGGTTTCCTTCACCAAACACTTCCCAGAAGTTCAACCCATGATACCCTTCAGATGGCTCCGAAAACTGCTTGAACTTTCCATTGCCCCAGTTGAAGTTTCCTCCGTCAACGATGATTCCTCCTATACTTGTGCCATGACCGCCTATCCACTTGGTGGCAGATTCAACCACCACGTTCGCTCCGTGCTCCAACGGTCGAAACAGATAGCCACCGGCGCCAAAGGTGTTGTCAACCACCAAAGGAATATTATGCTTCTTCGCTACTGCTGCTATCGCTTCAAAATCAGGGATATTGAATTCCGGATTGCCTATCGTTTCAAGGTAGAGGGCTCTGGTATTTTTGTCGATTAGCTTTTCAAACTCGGCCGGTGAGTCATTTTCTACAAACCTCACGTCAATCCCCAACCTCTTGAAGGCAACTTTGAACTGATTATAAGTGCCTCCGTACAAGTGGTTGGTAGATACCAGGTTTTGGCCTGCTTCCAAAATGTTGTGCAAGGCCAAAAGCTGTGCGGCCTGGCCCGATGCTGTTGCCACTGCAGCAACACCACCTTCGAGGGCCGCTATTCTCTTCTCGAAAACATCCGTTGTCGGATTCATGATCCGTGTGTAGATGTTCCCAAATTCTTTCAGGGCAAACAGGTTGGCACCATGCTCAGAGTTTTTGAATGTATAGGAGGTGGTTTGATAAATAGGCACCGCCCTCGACTGTGTGGCTGAATCTACTTCCTGACCTGCATGTAATTGCAGTGTTTCAAATCTTAATTGTGACATATTATATGGTGTTTTTAAATTGAAGTTGAATTAAAAAATTGCCTGTAACGGGTTGGCTCCCTGGCCAATAGTCCGTCGTTTGCTGCTAAGCGACAAAGGCAAAAGCGCCTAGCAGCACATACAGCAACAACAGCAGGCAAAAGCCGCCCTGATTGAAAAATTTAATACATGAAATGTGTGAGCCGATGACCGGCCGTGCGATGAGATAGCGACTGTCGCTAGAAGAGATTCCTGATTTTTCATTTTGCTCTCAATTTATATTCTCCGCCAACCGGCGGATCAGGATTTAGCACCTTACCACCTTGAGTGGCCGGTTGCTAGCGCTTCATAGAGCCTGTCTCTCCACGCTTCTTTATAAATCAATTGCTAAGAATTGACTTGAAGGCACAAACGTAGATACGGCGAATTATGTTTCCAAACATTTTGTAGAAAATTTCCTGAGCGCTGATTTTGAAGGTATAGCCTCGAAAATGAAGCATTTTATTTTGTGCTCTCCTGACAATTAACTCAAATGCGGTCTTCTAAATATTCATATTCAGCTATATTTGGGCCCGATTAAAATGAAAATCATGAGAAAGAAGATTGTAGCAGGAAACTGGAAAATGAATAAGAACCTGGAAGAAGGACATCAGCTAACTTCCGAGGTGGTTAACATGGTGAAGGATGAAGTGACCAGCGACGTGCAGGTGGTTTTATGTACCCCTTTTGTTCATTTAAACTCTATCAGCAAACTTTTGACAGGAAGTAAAAACGTAATGCTTGGTGCCCAAAACTGTAGCGAACATGCGTCAGGTGCTTACACAGGCGAAACGTCTGTTTCGATGCTCAAGTCTGTCGGCACTCAGTTTGTCATCATAGGCCACAGCGAGCGAAGAGAATACTTTGGAGAAACAGATGCTCTTTTTGCAAAAAAGGTTGATGCGGTGCTTGCAGCTGGCATGACTCCTATTTACTGCTGCGGAGAGAAGCTGGAAGTGCGTGAAGCCAACGATCATATTAAATTGGTAACTGCGCAGGTATCAGAAGCGCTTTTTCATCTTTCAGCAGATGCTCTTCAAAAAGTAGTGATTGCCTATGAGCCTGTTTGGGCTATCGGAACCGGTAAAACAGCCTCCTCTGCACAAGCGCAGGAAATGCATGCTGAAATCAGGGCTCACCTGGCTGGAAAATATGGCAAGAATGTTGCCGAAGAGATTACTATACAATACGGCGGCAGTGTGAAGCCGGACAATGCAGTCGAGATTTTTGCCCAGCCCGACGTGGATGGCGGACTGATCGGTGGCGCTTCTCTGAAGTCACGTGACTTTGTCGACATTGTAAAAGCAATGAAGTAAATGAACATTTTCGTTTTCCTCGGTTTAATTAGTCTAAGCCTTTCTTCCGTTGACGAACCAATGGTTGCTGCAGATCAGGATTTCTGTGGTGTTTATGGTGCCATATACGTGGAAACAGACAGAAGAAGGGCTGACTACCTGGTTTTTGAAGATGAAAACGAAGCTTTTGCCGACATATTGATTTTCAAGGAGAGCAGCAGGGTTTTTGCTGACAGGCAGGGGATTTGGTACTTCACCAAAAACCGGGGCCTGGCCGACTTCACGATATATTATGTCAAAGAAAAAGGCCAGCAACACTTTTCTGTTAATTTCACTGATACCGAATCATTTGCCGGCTGCAGATAGGCAGTTAACCACCCTAATCCAGGTCAACTATGGACTTTATCGAATTGCAAATTAAGACCTCCAGGGATCTTGCAGATATCCTCATAGCCGAGCTGGGAGAAATTGGCTTTGACACCTTTGAGGAAACTGACGAGGGGTTTAATGCCTACATTTTGGAAGGGAGCTTCCAAGAGGCTGACGTCAAAGAAATTATTCAGAAGTATTCTTTCCTTGGCATCGCCAGCTACGAAACTGTAAAGATTCCAAAGGAGAATTGGAACCAAAGCTGGGAAACAAACTACCACCCCATCGAAATCCCAAGTCGCTGCAGGGTCAGGGCTTCTTTTCATAAACCCGACCCATCTTTTCCGTTGGAAATCGTTATCAACCCAAAAATGTCGTTCGGCACAGGGCACCATTCCACCACCTATCTCATGATGGAGTTGCTTCTTGATAGCGACCTAAAGGGAAAGTCGGTGTTTGATTTTGGTACTGGCACCGGCATATTGGCCATTTTAGCGGCCAAACTCGGTGCTGCGCACATCGACGCCAGCGACATCGACGAATGGTGTATAGAAAACGGCATGGAAAACATCGCTATTAACGATTGCAGTAATATCAAAATCCAGCTAGGCACTGTAAAGGAAGTAAAAAAGAACCCTTCTTACGACCTGGCCATCGCCAATATCAATCGAAATGTGTTGCTGGAAGAAATGTCAGACTATGCCGCTGTGCTTCCGGAAGGCAGCAAGCTGTACCTAAGCGGCTTCTACGAAACTGACCTACCAGTAATTGAGGAAAAAGCCTCGTCACTTGGCCTCAGCAAGACCACCCATAGGGTGCGAGAGAAGTGGGTGGCTGCTGCTTTCGAAAAAAAGGCGGTTGAATAGATAGTAACAGGCCCTCATTTTTCGTTACCTTTGAAGTTATGCAGGTGTTTTTAAGGGAACGGTTATCTCTAAAAATGAGATTCTTAGCAATATTGCTATTGCTGTCCTCACATCTATGGGCTCAACAGTTTACCTTTTCCACTGACCCTAACACATTCGGGCAAGATTTATCAAACGGTATAAGACAGATTGACAATGAAGGTGCGGCCAAGATCGCCGCTGACTTTGTCACCGTGTGGAATTCGGGTCAGATCAATGCCGACCAGAAGAAAATTATTATTGATATCGCCGTCAAAATGCGGGATCGGAGAATGCGCACCTACCCATATTTCGAGTTCTTCGGTGCCTACATAGCCTACGCCATTCAAAAGGAAAATATCAGCTCCACCGAGCTCACAAATCTTCTCAAGATCAACAATCAGGTAGTCGACACCTATCGCAACAAGGAGTACAGCGAGTTTTTGCTCATGCTCAATCAATTTTTTGCCCGAAGGGCTTTGTACTACACCAAATACTTCAAACTATATGCCGAGGGAGGCACTTATGGCTTTGAATTGGACGAGGCAGAGCCGGCCTATGTATTGCCTGCTGAGGAGCCCCCGATCGAAGAGGAAATCCCGGCAGATAGCGGCTGGGGAACGTCCGACAGCAGCAACGATGGTTGGGGCACACCCTCTAATAGCGGATGGGGCAATGACTCAGGATGGGGTAACGACCCGGTAGCCGAGCCTGAGCCGGTTGCTGATGCTTTTGTGGCAGAGGTAGTTAGTCAAGCACTACTTCCCGAAGTGAGTGGGCCTGTGATAAAACTCAACAATGTGAATTTCAGGTTAGTAACACCCTATGACTCCGTCGGCATCCAAAACACGTCGGGCTCGGTTGTCATCCACGACAAAGTGTTTGTGGGCACCGGGGGTAAATTTAACTGGCCCGGCGAAGCAAATGGTGCGGAAGCCGCCTCAGTTACCTTTACTGATTACAGCTTTGAAATCACGAAACCAAGAATAAGTGCGGAGAAGGTCAGCCTCAGCTTCCCTGCCTGGTTTGATGGAGAAGCAGAGGGAATTTTCGACTTTAAGAGCTATCAGAGAACCGACAAAGAGGAGCTGTATTTTCCTCAGTTTACTTCCTACTATGCCGACATCACTTTAAAACTTAAAGCCCCAAATGCTACATATACCGGGGGATTTTCCATCATAGGAAATAAATTTTACGGCACATCCGCCCTTAAGCGACAGTCTGTGCTCAATATCAGAGACGACTTCGGCCGTTCTTTCACAGCAAGGGGCGTCAAGTACGCCTTCGAGGACTCCCTGATAACGTCGGACAGGGCAATGGTCACCATTTACCACAACGGTGATTCGATCTTCCACCCTCAGAATAAACTGGTTTTTGACGAGGGCAAAAACCTGCTCACCTTATACAGAGACCAGAATAAATTCAAAGGCACACCCTATTCGTCATCGTTTTTCCTGATGGACTTCAGTGCTGATAAAATCAGTTGGGATTTGAAGACCGACAGCCTCGATATCTCTATTATGAATGCCCGAAACCGTATTCCTGCGGTTTTCGAGTCTCAAGACTATTTTAGTGAAAAGCGGTTCTCAATGTACCCGGGTTTGTTTGGTTATCACCCCATCATGGCTGTGGTTCGGTATGCAAGGAATTCAGGAGCAAGTGAGTTTTACCTCCGCGACATGACAACTGCCTATAAGCTCGACTACAACCAGGCGCTGGCAGCAATGAATTTCCTTTACCAAAATGGCTTCATCAATTTCCAGCCTGAAACAGGCTTCATAAAGGTGAAGGACAAATCTTTTCACTATATTCTATCTAATCAGAATAAGAAAGACTACGATAATCTAATCTTGCCTTCTCTTACTGAGCGGTATCCGAACGGCACCCTCAACTTTGGCACCAAAGAGCTCACGGTTAGAGGTGTAGACAGGGTGTATATCACTACTGACCTGAAGGTTTACATGGAGCCAGACAGTGGCGTGGTAAAAATTCTCGAGGGTAGAGATTTGTTATTTAATGGAATGGTGAATGCCGGAGATTTCGTTTACAAAGGAAAGGACTTTCAGTTTCAGTATGCCGACAACCTCTTCGCCATGCCGACTATTGACTCTATCAGGATTCAGATACCGGTGCCTGACTCACTCAAGGTTGAAGGCGGTGAAGAAAAGACAGCCTTGCACAACCATCTCGAACTCACCTCCGGAACCCTCTTTGTAGAAAGCCCCGATAACAAGTCAGGAAAAAAGCAAAACCTCCAGTATCCTTACTTTACTTCCGATTCCGAAGCCGTTGTTTTCTTCGACTCTAAGGAGATTCTTAAAGGGGCTTATAACAAGACAGTCAGGTTTGTGATACCGCCATTCGAAATAGACAGCTCCAACAGAAGTGATGGAGCAAGTATAAGTTTTGAGGGCACCTTCTATGCAGGAGACATATTGGAGCCGTTTGAGGAGAAGCTTGTTATTCAACCTGATAAGTCGCTGGGCTTTGAGCATAAAATACCTGAGAGCGGTTACAAGCTGTATGGGGGCACCGGAACACTCTACAACAACCTAAGCCTGAGCTACCAGGGCTTGAGGTCAAATGGAAAGATTGACTACTTAACGACCACCGTATACTCCAACGACTTTATTTTCTACTTAGATTCTACTTCAGCCATCGCTCAAAATGGCGAAATCAGACCGGGCAACTTAGGGTCGGCCTCCTTCCCACAAGGTATAATGGGAGCCCTGAGAATGAAATGGCTGCCCAAAAAAGACAGCATGTTTCTCAAAAACATCGGTGACCCCATTGAGCTGTACAATGGCACGGCCAAGCTTCAGGGGGCTGCGAACATTACTGCCAAAGGGGCCTTTGGGCTTGGTACGCTGGAGACACGAGGATCGAGGGTAAAGTCGAAGCAGTTTAGTTTTTCGGAAACAAAATTCAGCGCCCGCCACGGAGCGTTTGAAATTTTGACTGACAACCCTGAGAAACCAGCCATGGCTGGCGAGGACATTGCGTTGAATTTTGACCTTGCAGCAAATGTGGCAGACGTTCACCCTGAAAAGGCTGGTGTGGCGGCTATTGGCTTCCCTTATGCACAAATGAAAACGTCAATTACCAACGCTATTTGGAACCTAAACGACCAAAAGATTACGATGAGCAAGCCGGCTAATGTTGCCATCGAAGACTCCTACTTCTACTCAACCCGACCAGATCTGGATTCGCTGGCGTTTAACGCAACAGCGGGTATTTACGACATCAACCGCTACGAGTTGAACCTGCAAGGCATTCCGTACATCACAGTGGCGGATGCGGAAATCACGCCGGAAAACGAAGAGATTACGATCCTTGAGAACTCAACACTGCAGGAGCTTAAAAATGCTATTGTCAGGATTGACACTGCCAATCGTTACCATACCCTGACCAACGGACTCATCACCATTGTCGACAGAAATAAATTCACTGGCAGCGCTCTGTATCAGCTCGTCAATGCGGCGCAGGACACTTTTACGATCAAGTTCAATCAATTTGAGCTTCAGAATGTGCCCATAGCCAAGAACAGGTTCAAGACGATGACGGTGTCGGAAGGCGAAGTGCTGGAAGACCAGGATTTTGTGATGTCGCCAGGGTTCCTGTACAAAGGTCGGGCTAAAATGTATGCAGACAGGAGGGCGCTTGAGCTGATTGGCGGGGTGAAGCTCGACTGGAAAAAAGAAAGGGACTCTCAGTGGATCAGCTATACTAACAAAACTGAAAATCCTGAAGTGCTTGTCAACTTTGATGCCTCGACGGCTGAAGCGGGCCAAAAGCTAGTCGCCGGTCTACACTACGATTCATTTGATGACATTATATACCTGACCTACATTAACGACAAAAACGACCCGGCGGACTTTGACCTTTTCACGCCTCATGGCATCCTTTCTTATAATCTCGAAGGCGATTTCTACAAAATAGAGGACAAAGCCAAGTCAGACGGGAATTCCTACGCTGGCAGCACATTCATTTACTCCGAAAGCACCAACAGCGTGATCTTTGAAGGCCCCGTAACCTTTATAAAGAACAGCCCGGATTTTACATTAAAGGCATCTGCAAAAGGTATTGGCCGACTCGACTCCTCTTACTTTAAAATGACGGCTTTTTTAACGGCCGATTTCAAAATTAGCCCTGCCGCAACCGACATAATGACAAAGGATCTGGTTGACATTATTGAGCGCCTCGGGGCTCCACAAGCCAATAGCATACAGGGTGACTTGGTTTATCTCCTCGCCAATCTCACCAGTGATCAAATTGCCAAGAGCTATGAAAACAACTCTTTGAAAAATTACGTGCCATTGGTGTCTATTTCACCAGAGCTTCAAAAAGCGCTGTCTCTCTCGGAGGTAAACTTGCAGTGGAATGCTACTCACAAGGCCTGGTACAACGATGGAAAGATTGGCATTTCAAACATTTTCAGAAATGACATAAACGCAGTAGCTGATGGCTTTGTTGAAATCAAGAGAGACCCCCTCGGAGACATTGTAAATATTTTCATCATGTTTTCAGAGGCCACGTGGTATCACTTCAGGTTCGACCAAAACAGGCTCCTGATTCTCTCTTCCAACCAGCCGTTTAATGAGGCCATAAGAGGTTCATCCACATTAGAAAAAGCTGGGCTTGGTGCTTTTGCTCTTGGGCTTGGAGAAGAGGCTGAAACGATGACTTTCATCAACAACTTTCGCAAAAACTATTACAACATTGACAAGCCGTTCAAGTTACAGTTCGCTACTGACCCTGCCTTTGGGAAGGACAGCTTCGATACGATAGAAAAAGACAAGGACGGCTTCTAGTACCTACAACTGTCAAGATAAGCAAGCCTATTCCTAAAGTTCGATCTGGTTGCAACGTCTTTTCCACGCCACCATTGACAAATGCCATTGATACATAGCAGATTTGCCTTTGCAGCGTCTTGGTAATATTCCTTACTTTTACCCGATGAAACCACGGGTGCTTCTTTCCGAAGAAATACAGGATAGCATCCAGGAAAACATTAGCCTGATAAATTAAAATTTCATGAGTGTAAAAACCAAGATTCCGTACATCGAGCAAAACCAACAACGGTTTTTAGATGAGCTTTTTGAGCTGTTGAGAATTCCATCGGTGAGTGCCGACAAGAAGTTCAGGGATGATGTAAAAAAAGCGGCGGAGTTTATAAAAACAAAACTAGTTGAAGCCGGTGTCGATAAAGCTGAAATCTGCCGTACCGCTGGTCATCCCATTGTTTATGGAGAAAAAATAATTGACCCCGCACTTCCAACTGTTCTTGTATACGGGCACTACGATGTGCAGCCTGCCGATCCGTACGAGCTTTGGGAAACACCTCCGTTTGAACCTACTATCAGAAACGAGAAAATCTATGCCAGGGGATCTGCCGACGACAAAGGCCAAATGTACATGCACATTAAGGCCTTTGAAACAATGATGCAGACCAACTCACTCACCTGCAATGTAAAGTTCATGATCGAAGGTGAGGAAGAGGTGGGCTCCAACAATCTGGGCATTTTCACTGAAGCCAACAAAGAGAAGCTGAAGGCCGACATGATCATGATTTCTGACACAGGCATCATCAGCAACGAACATCCCTCGATCACGGTGGGCTTGCGTGGGCTCACCTACGTGGAGGTAGAAGTGACAGGGCCCAACAGAGACCTTCATTCCGGCATGTACGGTGGCGCTGTAGAAAACCCCATCAATGTGCTCTGTGAGATGATTCATAAAATGAAGGATGAAAATGGTCACATCACTATTCCTGGGTTTTACGACAAAGTCGTCGAACTGTCAAATGCAGACCGGGAGGCAATGGCGAAGCAGCCCTTTTCTCTGGAGAAATATAAAAAAGACCTCGACATAGCCGATGTATTTGGAGAAAAAGGCTTTTCCACGATAGAAAGGACAGGGATTCGGCCGACCTTCGACGTCAACGGCATTTGGGGTGGATACATTGGTGAGGGTGCCAAAACGGTGCTCCCCTCCAAAGCCTACGCCAAAATAAGCATGAGACTGGTGCCAAATCAGAACTCTGATGAAATCACAAAAATGTTTACCGACTATTTTCTGAGCGTGGCCCCTAAAACAGTTAAGGTCAAAGTAACGCCCCATCATGGCGGCGAACCTGCGATGGTATCTACCAAATCCACGGCCTACCAGGCTGCGGCATTGGCGGTGGAAGAAGCCTGGGGAAAAGCCCCGATACCCACCAGGGAAGGGGGGAGCATCCCGATCGTGGCACTGTTTCAAAAAGTATTAGGCCTCGACTCTTTGCTAATGGGTTTCGGGCTTGATGAAGACGCCATCCATTCTCCCAATGAGAGTTATGGCATATTTAACTACATCAAAGGAATTGAAACCATCACGCTATTTTATAAACACTTTGCCACTTTGAGCAAAGCGAAATAAAAACAAGCAAACAAACTCTCTGCGAAGGGAATACGTTAAGGAGTCAAATTTGGCCCTTTCTCTTTCCGGAAAAAGAAGAAACTGATGAAAAAAATACTACTAGGTCTGTTTGGAGTTTTTACCATTTTTGTGTCCTATGGGCAGGTGCAAAGACCAATATCATGGACTTACGAATTAAGTAAAAAAGACCCCAAAGTAGGCGATACCCTTAGCCTCGTTTTCAAAGCTAAAATAGATAACACCTGGTATCTGTATTCGTCAGATTTTGACCCTGATCTGGGCCCTATTGTGGCAGAGTTTGACTTCGTGGGCGATCCTTCTTACGAAGCAATTGATAGCATAAGACCTATTGGCGCAAAAAGAAAATACGACGACCTGTGGGAAGGGGAATACACCTATTTTAGAGAGCATGCTGAATTTCGTCAGACCATTCTCGTCAATAGCCTGCCGGTTAACCTTTCAGGCAGCTTTTTCTATCAGGTTTGCACCGATGTAGATGGCAAGTGCATCAACTTAGATGAAGACTTCACATACGCCACCTTCTCTGGTGATTCTAAGAAAAGCGCTGTTGAAGTAAAAAAAGGATCAAATGATACCGAAACGGCTGTCCTGAACAAAAGAGATTCCACAGATGCCTATTCGCTCTGGGGTTTTATGGTAGTTGCCTTTTTAGCCGGACTGGCGGCGCTGCTTACGCCCTGTGTGTTTCCAATGATTCCCATGACCGTCACCTTTTTCACTGGAAAAGGTGATAAGAAAAGTGGTAAGGGAATGGCCTTGTTTTATGGCTTCAGTATCGTGCTTATTTATACCCTTATTGGATCGCTGGTTGCGCCGTTTATGGGGCCGGAAATTGCTAATGACCTGGCCACCGGCTGGGTGCCCAATGTCATTTTCTTTTTGGTCTTCATTGTTTTTGCCCTGTCCTTTCTCGGGCTTTTTGAAATCACCCTGCCGCATAAGTGGGTCAATGCCATGGATCGAAACGCCGACAAGGGCGGTATGATCGGCGTATTTTTCATGGCCTTTACGCTGGTGTTGGTTTCTTTCTCCTGCACCGGCCCCATAGTCGGAAGTATCCTTGTCGAGTCTGCCGGAGGAATGATCTTGAAACCGATTTTGGGTATGGCGGCGTTTTCAATGGCTTTTGCAGTGCCATTTACGTTGTTTGCCTTTTTCCCGAACTGGCTGAGCACATTGCCAAAGTCCGGCGGGTGGCTCAATTCCGTTAAAGTGGTGCTGGGTTTTCTGGAACTCGCTTTGGCATTCAAATTTTTGAGCATTGCCGACCAGGCCTATCACTGGAATATCCTCGACAGAGAAATCTACCTGGCTATCTGGATTGTGGTGTTTACCTTATTGGGTTTTTATCTGCTAGGCAAAATACAGCTGCCTGGCGACAGCAAAATGGAGAAACTGCCGGTGCCAAGGCTAATTCTCGCAGTAATCACTTTTATATTCGTAGTGTATATGATCCCAGGGATGTTCGGTGCCCCCCTGAAAGCCCTTGCCGGATATTTACCTCCGCAATCCACGATGGATTTTGACTTACCTGGCATTGTTCGTCAGCAGGGAGCTTCTTCCAATTCAGGCACAGCATCCAACAGCATCTGCGAACCGCCAAAATACGCCGACATGCTTCACTTCCCTCATGGTCTCACTGGCTATTTCGACTATGACCAGGCCATTGCCTGCGCACGTGAACAACAGAAGCCGCTTTTTATTGATTTTACCGGACATGGCTGCGTGAACTGCAGGGAAATGGAGGCAAGGGTGTGGTCGGATCCCAAGGTGCTCGAAAGGCTTAGAAATGACTTTGTATTAGTGGCGCTTTACGTAGACGAAAAGACCGAGCTGCCCGAATCACAGTGGTATGAGTCGGAATATGATGGGAAAATCAAAAAAACTATCGGGAAGCAAAATGCTGACCTACAAATCACCAGGTTTAACAACAATGCGCAACCTTTTTACGTGATTTTGGACCCAAATGAGAACCTTTTGACCGATCCGAAGGCCTATGACCTCAATATTGCTAACTTTGTAACGTTTCTGGATGAGGCGAGTTCTTCTATGAAGAAGAACAAGCCCGTTTTTTCGACCATAAATCCCTGATTCGACTTGATGAAGAAATACGTTCTGGCAGGAACCATCTTAGTAATTATCTCTTGTTTATTTTTCCTCGCATATAAACACCAGCAAGCTACCTACCAACCCGAGTATACCGGCGAAACCGAATTGGTGACGGTAGACACAGTTACCACCGTCTACGAACCCGAAAGACTTTACGGTTTTAATTTGGATTCTTTTAACGTTCATGAAGACATTGTTAAAAGAAATCAAACACTGTCAGATATTCTCAAGACCTATAATATTGATCCCGCCAAAATTTATGAGGTGGCCACTAGCTCAAGAAAAGTCTTCGATGTAAGAAAAATTGGCTACAGAAAAAACTACACCGTTTTCACCACAAAAGACTCAGCGGCTAGCGTAGTAGCCATGGCTTACGAGCCGAACAAAACTGAATTTGTGGTCTTCCACATGTCCGACTCCGTTTATACAGAACGAGTGCAAAAGGAAAAAGTGCTTCAGGTTCGGGCTATTGCCGCTAAAATCGAGTCTTCACTTTATGAAACGCTCATCAACGCCAATGTTTCCCCCATGCTGGTTTCGAAGCTGGTTGATATGTACGCCTGGCAAATCGATTTTTTTCATATCGATGCCAACGATTACTTCAAAGTCATATTTGAAGAAGAGGTAATCGACGGAGAGGTGGTAAACATCCCAAGGGTAGTGGGAGCTTATTTCTATCACGCTGGCCGTGATTTTTACTCGGTTTACTACAATCAGGGAGACGGGCTGGATTACTTCGATGAGGAGGGAAATAGTCTCCGAAAAGCTTTTCTTAAAGCCCCGGTTAATTTTAGTCGGATAAGCTCCCGATATTCTGGTAGGCGCTTTCATCCCGTGCTGAAAAGGTACAGGTCTCACCTTGGAACAGACTACGTAGCACAAAAAGGCACACCGATTTATACCGTTGGAGACGGTGTCGTTACTGAGGCCACCTACAATTCAGGAAACGGGAACTATGTGAAAATACGGCACAACGCTACTTATACAACCCAGTACCTGCACATGAGCAAAATAGCCAGCGGCATGCGGCCTGGCAAGGCTGTTAAGCAGGGGGAGGTTATTGGTTACGTAGGAAGCACCGGTCTGGCTACGGGGCCTCATGTCTGCTTCCGGTTCTGGCGCAATGGCGTTCAGGTAGACCCTTTCTCAGTAGAAATTCCACCTTCTCAGCCGATTGCTGACGCACACAAAGAGGCCTATTTCAAAGAAAGGGACAAAATCCTTTCGGCTATAGACACCATCACTTTCCTAACCGAAAAGCCGGTTCTTAATGCTTCTGTAGATTGACGCACTCTCCGGGAATACTTTAATTTGTTGGCAACAGTTTAGGAAGTATATTCTCGCAAAATTTTTTCAAAACAGACAAATATGAGGAAGCGGCTGACTTTGCTCCTTTCAATGTCATTTATTTACTGTTGCAGCTTTTCCCAAAAAGTGGCGCTTGTATTAAGCGGTGGCGGAGCCAAGGGGCTGGCACATGCTGGGGTAATCAAAGCTCTCGAGGAGAACAACATCCCAATCGACTACATAGTGGGCACTTCCATGGGCAGTATTGTTGGTGGGTTCTATGCCGCCGGATACAGTGCAGACCAAATCATGGAAATAGCTCTTTCTCAGGACATTCAAGATTGGGTAAAGGGAGTGATTAGGGATGACTATAATTACTACTACACCCAGAAAGACCCTGACTCCCGATGGATGTCAGTCGAATTGTCACTTGACTCTTCCTTCACTGCTTCTTTTAACGCCAATATAGCTGAGGATCATGCGCTTAACTTCGCCCTCGCCGAACACCTGGCACAGGCATCCCGAAAGTCAGTTTACAATTTTGACAGCCTTTTCGTGCCGTTCAGGGCCACTGCGGCCGAGGTATTCACTCAGCAGGCAGTACTGCTGAAAGATGGAAACTTGTCGGATGCACTCAGGGCTTCAATGACTGTCCCCTTCTTTTTCCGCCCTATAAAGTTTGATGGAAAGTATCTTTTCGATGGAGGCATTTATAACAACTTTCCCGTGGACATTGCCATTGAGGAGTTTAAGCCTGACATCATCATTGGCGTCAACGTAGCCTCAAAAGTGTACAAAGAGTACCCGACCAAAGAAGCAGACCACCTTGTAAATGAGCAATTGCTCTTTCTTATGCTTGATAAGTCTGACCCAACCAGGCTTGAAGGTAACATCTACATCGAGCCCAATCTGGAGGGGCTCAGTTCCACCGATTTTGCCAGAGCCAAAAGCATCACCGATAGCGGCTATGTGGCAGCAATGAGGCAAATGGAGTTTATCAAATCGAAAATAGGACGTCGAGTTGGGGAGGAGGAAGTCACCGCTGCCAGAAGTCTATTCCAATCAGATTTTGTTCCACTCGACTTTAGTGAAGTGGAGGTAGAGGGATTTAATTCCAGGCAAACAAAGTACCTCGATAACCTACTGGAGAAAAAGAACAAAATCGTTGAGCTGGAAAAGATAAAATCAGGCTATTACAAAATCGTTTCTGAAGATTACTTCAGAAGTATGTACCCTCAAATCACAAAGAGCGAAACAAGTGAGAACTACAAACTAAAGCTGACAGGATCACCTTACAGGAAGGTGAAAATGGTTTTGGGGGGAACAATGACCAGCCGAAGTACCTCTAACCTGCTGGTTGGCGCACAATACAAGCGGCTTGGCCAGGTCTTCACTCACTTCGACGGTGCGGTCAATGCAGGCAGGTTTTACCAATCGGCCAAAGCCAGTGCCAGGCTCTACTTTCCAACGTATATCCCCTTCTACCTGGAGCCTAAATATGTTTTCAACAAGTGGGACTTCATCAATTCTACTGAAATACTGTTGAAAGACAAGGCTCCCACTATAGTCAATCAGGTAGACAGAAATTTCACATTCAACGTCAGCACACCCCTGGGCACTCACCACAAACTGACATTCAGCCCTGGCCTGTTCTATACCCGAGATAATTTTGCCGCTATACCTGAAGTAAATACCAGCGATGTACTCGACGAACTACGGTTAAAAGGATTTGCGGCGAAAATAAAGGTGAGTCAAAGCAATCTCAACTTCTATCAGTATCCAACCAAAGGCGAGGCCTTCGAGGCCTCTGTTGGCGGATACCATGGGTCAGAAAAATATTTTCCGGGAAGCACTTCCGAGCTTGCTTACAGAGAGGCCAGCCACTCCTGGCTGACAGCGAAGGTTTCCTACGAAAAATACAACAGATTGCTTAACTGGTATGGTATTGGCTACCAGATAGTTGGTCATTTCTCAACATTTCCTCTCCTGAGCAGCTACCGGGGAACACAAATTGCTGGTGGTGGATATTATCCATTTCAGGACAGCCGCACACTCATTTTGGAAAACTTCAGATCCAATAAGTTTGCCGCCGGCGGTCTGAAACAGATGTTTTTTGTTCGTGACAACCTTCATTTCAGAATGGAGGGTCATTTTTTTGCCCCATTGCAGCTGCTTGAGAAATCACCAGATGAAATGCCCGTATACCAGCAGAACACGAAGAAGATATTTTTTGCTGCATCAGCCGGAGTAGTCTTTCAAAGCCCAATAGGTCCTATTGCTTTCGCCGCTAACTACTATGATGACGAAGAACAAAAATGGGGAGTCTTGTTTCATTTGGGCTACTTGCTGTTCAATCAGCGAGCCTTTGATTAATTCAATAATTTTTTTTATTAGCTTCGAAAAAGCTTACTTTTATTGGAAAAATTACTATCGACCTTACCATGAAAATAACATCGGCAGCATATTTTGCCCTGTTTTTTATAGCAAGTGCGTGGCAGCTTAAAGCTAATGCTAGTTTTTTACCAACAGCAGGGTTTTATCAGCAGAAGGATTCCTTAGTCAAAGTATCCGGAAAAGTTGTGGATGATAAAACCGGAGAACCTATTGTCACCTCTGTTTTCTATGAAAAGCTCCCGTACTATGATGATATGGGATCAAATAAGAGCAAGCAGCAAGATGGCTCCTTTGAGCTATTCCTATTCAACAACACTTCCTACACCATGAAAATTAAGGCAAATGGGTATGATGCTGTTGATAGAGAATTCAAGGTTGAACTTCAACCAGGCGATTCTGCCTTTAATTTGGAGTTCCGTCTTACCCCTGACCGGGCTAATCAAATGATCACTCTCGAAAATCTTATTTTTGAAAGAGGCAGATCAAAGATCAGCTCAAGCTCTTTTGAAGAGTTGGATCGTTTAGTGGACTGGCTCAACGAGAGGCCCAACATGGTTATTCAGCTTGAAGGCCACACAGACTTTGAGGGAAGCGATGCCGCCAATATGGAGCTGTCGTTAGAAAGAGTAAATGCAGTAAAAGATTATCTTGTTTCTAAAAACATAAAAAAGAACAGAGTGCAAACAAAGGCTTTCGGGGGCACTCAACCGCTTACGCTTGAAAGAACTGATGAAGATAAACGAAGGAATCGCCGTGTTGAGGTACGAGTCATTCGAGAATAATTTATCCCTAATCCTAAACCTTATTGAATCGGCTTGATATGAAAAGAATTCTACTTGTATTATGTTCTTTTGCAATAGGCATAAGCCTGAAAGCACAAGAATCTGTTAGCTGGGCCAGTAGAGTCATTGAAGTTTCGTCTGAGATGTCCCCACTGGAATACTCGGCAATGCAGGTGCTTCACAAGCCCAATGTGTTGCCCAATGGAGGCGATAATCCCAATGCCTGGACTCCCAATAAGGCCGATAGAACTGAATTTATCACTGTAGCTTTCGAGAAGCCCATTAGAGCACAACAAATTGCAATTGCAGAGTCGCAAAACCCGGGCGCCATTTCACAGGTATATGCCTACGATGCGTCTTTCAATGAGTTTCTGTTGTTTGAGTTGACCCCCAGAGCGATTCCCATAGAGAGCAGACTGCTTAACCTTTTCTTCGAAAGAACGAGTTATGAAATTGCTGGTATCAGACTAGTGATTGATGGTCGTTCTATTAAAGGGCCAAATAGTATTGACGCCATCGGAATAAGCGACTCAAACATTCCTATTACAGTATTGGTCAACATCGCTCAGAATGTAAACCAAAACCTGGAAACGGTGGAGAAATTGGGCGAAAACGTAAACAGCTCCTACGTAGAACACAGTCCGATTATATCTCCCGACGGAAAATACCTCTTTTTTAGTCGTCAGTACCACCCACAAAATGTTGGAGGCGTGGATGATGCCGAAGACATCTGGTATTCGGAATGGAATGAGGAAAAGCAAGAATGGAATATTGCTAAGAATGCGGGCCCTCCGTTGAATACAAAAGGCCCAAACTTTGTTTCTTCAATTACTCAGGAAAATGGAGAAATGATACTTTTATTGGGCAACCAATATGGTAAAAAGGGCAAAATGTTTGCCGGCGCTTCAATGAGCAAGCTTGTCAATGGTGAATGGGCTGAACCTGAAAACATCGAGATTGAGAATGACTATAATTACAATTCCAGAGTAGACTATTCGCTCTCAGCAGACGGTAAAGCAATGATTATCTCATCAGAGAGGGACGACACCTACGGCGGGAGAGATCTCTATGTATCATTCAAAAAAGGGAATGGCACCTGGTCAGAGCCCAAAAACCTTGGTGGTGATATCAACAACGCTTCAGATGAGCAGGCCCCTTTCCTTACCAACGACAATAAAACACTCTACTTCTCTACAAAAGGCATAAGTGGATATGGTGGTGCCGACATCTTTGTGACTACAAGGCTGGATGACACATGGCAAAACTGGTCGGAGCCCGAAAACCTTGGTGCTGGCATAAACACAGCAAGTGACGACATCTATTTCAATATGCCCACCTCAGGCAAGCATGCCTATTTCTCCAGAGGAGTTGAAAATGAGGATACTGATATTTACAGGTTCGAAATACAGGAGTTTTTCATCGAATCCGACAAGCTTTTGGCTACTACCGACCTAGATGGTGCTAAGAATAAAAACCTCAAAATAAATCCAAGGGATGTTGTCATTGCATTGAATGGTAGAGTGCTTGATGAGAAAACACAAAAGCCTGTTATCGCTACTATTATGATAGAAAGGCTCCCTGATGGTGTAGACATTGGCGCAGTGAAGACCAATCCTGAAACAGGTGAGTTTCACTTTAGCCTAAGGGGCGGTGCCCACTATGGTGTAATCACTGAGGCTGCCGGTTATATTTCTCTCGATAGAAACCTTGACCTTAATCAACCAAACCCTGAAGAAAAAACAAGGCAACTTGATCTTTATATGGTTAAGCTGGAAAAAGGTGCGGAAATATCGTTCAACAACATCTTTTTCGATCTTGAAAAATACGAGCTGAAGACCGCTTCTTACCCCGAGCTCGAAAGAATAAAAGAAATGCTTGAAGCTCAAAAAATTGGAAAGATTGAAATTTCTGGACACACCGACACTTCAGGCCCGGAAGATTACAATCAGCGACTATCCGAACTTCGTGCCAGAGCGGTTTATAATTACTTTATCAACAATGGTATTGATAAGGCACGGTTGACAGTTATAGGCTATGGTGAGACGAAGCCCAAAGTACCCAACGACACAAGAGAGAACCGTGAAAAGAACAGAAGGGTAGAGTTTAAGATCATGGAGTAAATCAGTTTTTTGCCCAACTTTAAAAATAAGAAGTGCCCGGCTTTGTCCGGGCATTTTTATTTAACACCTCCCGCAAACTCTGGCAAAAGCCGCAATGGTGAAAAGCATCTTCGCTGGGACCCAACCTGAAGTCTACCTTTCCGCAAACCTGCTTCTGGGAGCTCTTCAAATCCTACCAAGACTTCGGATCAATCTGTATTTCTCGGGATTGAATGTTTCGTTTGTGGTTAAATAAAAAAGCAAAACTGGTTCAATGCGTCTCGCCCGGCCGGGCTTCTCCAGTCGGTTAGGCTTGGACCTTTTGCTTTTTTATGACCGCTCGGAACATTGGGGTTGAAGGGTAATCCCCCAGATTTTTCGCTTGATCCAAGACTTGGCCGTTTTAAAAAATGCGGCCATAGACGCACATTGTCCCGATAGAGAAGAGCGAAATTTCCTAATGCAGGGAGGCTTAAGAGGCAATAAAGGGGGGTCGACTAAAGCAGGGGTGCTCAGCTTTGCAAGGGCAGGTTACTTACTAGCAAGCAATTCGCTTTGGCCCCGAAAGTAATCTCTTACATTCGAAATACGATCAGACGGGTAAAGAAAATACGACTTGTCTACGAGGGCAACCGCCTTAAGGATGTCTTTGGCATTCCAGGCGGCGATAGCCCGGTTGTAGTAGTTAAGTCCGGCCAGTTCCCTTTTGGTTAACTTGTCGTTCAGGATATAGCTTTTCTGCCCGTCAGTCGTGTTTGAAGAAATGCCCGATAAGTTCTGGCGCTGTGCACTGAGGTATTCTTTTTCCTTCTCGGAAATTTCAATCTCCGAAGAGATGAATCCTGCGATAGGGTCGGTAGACTCAAACAAGAAGCTTCTTTCGCCCGCATTAACCTTCAAGTAAATGTGATAGTCTGTTTCTACCAGATTCACCTTATAGCCCAAATCCGTGAGGTACAAGTAGTAGAGCGATGTAGCAGTGAGACAATCATATTGTCCCGTCTCGAACTGGCTCGCCAGACTAACATACTGCTCATAACTTTTCAACTCCTTTCTGTGAACCCTGTAGAAGAAGAATTTCAAGAATTGTTCTTCGCTCCTGTACTTACTCTGTTGGTTTTGATAGAAAGCAAGGTTGGCCTGATAGGTACTCAAGGCCGATTTGGCTCGCTCCTGGTCAAGCGACTCATCAGCTACCAGCAATAAACTCAAAGTTGGTTGACTGGAAGTGTTAACTAGAACCGCTTTTTCGAGCTCAGAATGAAAACGCAAATCAGACATATTGACCTCCTGCCCAAAGCCTAAAAAAGCCTTTGCAGTAAGAAAAATCAATATGTAAAATCTGTTTATCATCTGCCGCTTGCTTACTAGTGCTATCTACTTTACGAAGTTGCGTAATATAAAGTTAACATTAAATTAATATAACGTATGCCTCTCTCAGTCTTTTTCGACGAATTCGTGCCTTTAGCGGGTATATGTGCTTTGATCTGATGCCACACATCACTCAATGTTACCCTAATGTTACCACTAACAGTTTTTGATTATCTTCCGGTAGATAATGAGGCTTATTTGTGGTAATTTGTTATTAAGGATTAAGAACGCCCGAAATTGATAGACGAGAAACAACAAACAAAGGCACTTGACGCTGATCTGTCCGAACTCTTTTTGCGACAATCACAGAAGGCCCTTTTGCTCAGGCAGGAAAGCTACGGGCTGAGAATTGAGCGACTCAAAAAACTCAAGGCCTGGGTTCTTGCCAACACGACGAAAATTCGTGATGCCGTATACAGCGACTTCAAAAAGCCTGAGTTTGAAGCCGACCTCTCCGAAACCTTTGTTGTGTTGGCAGACATCAATCTCGCCCTGAAAAGCCTAAAAAAATGGACGAAACCGAAATCGGTGCCCGCCGGGCTTACTTATTTTGGTTCCTCTGCTTTTGTTCAATATGAGCCGAAAGGCGTTTGCCTGATTATCTCTCCCTGGAATTATCCTTTCAATTTATGCATAGGGCCGTTGGTTTCAGCTATTGCTGCGGGCAACACCGCCATCATAAAACCATCTGAATTGACTCCCAACACCTCGCAGCTTATTGCGCAAATGGTAGGCGAGCTGTTTCCGCAGGAGGAGGTAGCCGTGTATCAGGGTGGGCCTAAAATAACCCAACGACTGCTTCAGCTTCCCTTTAACCACATTTTCTTTACAGGAAGCTCGGCAGTAGGCAAAATAGTGATGGAGGCAGCAGCCAAAAACCTAAGCTCCGTTACCCTTGAACTTGGGGGCAAGTCGCCCGTCATTATCGACAAAACGGCAAACTTGAAAGATGCTGCTGAAAAAATCGTCTGGGGAAAACTTCTTAATTGTGGCCAGACGTGTGTGTCACCTGACTACCTGTTCATTCACGAAAGTGTGAGAGAGTCATTTATGGAACACCTGAAATACTTTCTGGAGACGCTATTCAAACAGCCAGGCGAAAATTTTAAAGAAACGCCTAACTACGCCCGGATCATCAATAAAAAGCACTATCAGCGGCTCTGTCAGGCTTTGAGCACGGCCATAGAAGACGGTGCCAGCCTGGTTTACGGTGGCGACGTTGATGAAACCGAAAACTTCATTTCTCCCACAGTCCTCGACAACGTGCCTCTCCACACCACCCTAATGAAAGAAGAAATTTTCGGCCCGATACTTCCGGTTAATACGTTTAAAAACCACGACGAGGTCATCCAATACATAAACGGACGACCCAAGGCCTTATCGCTTTATCTGTTTTCGAACGATAAGCGCATTCAAAAAAGATACCGACTGGAAACCTCGTCAGGAACAGCCTGTGTGAATGACGTGGTAGTCCAATTCCAGCAGCCACACCTTCCCTTCGGTGGAGTGAACGAAAGTGGCATCGGTAAGTCTCATGGACATTTTGGGTTTCTGGCCTTTTCAAATGAAAAAGCCTGGTTGAAACAGAGGGTCGGTTTCACCTCAGCCAAATTGCTTTACCCGCCTTATAGTGCCGCAAAAAAACGGATTCTCAATATCCTTATGAAGTATTTCTGAAATGAAGCTTACAGAAAGACAGTGCAACATTTTGGAGGAAGTGGCCAACACTTTCATCGCTCCCGACACCACCAATGGCGAGCACAAAGGTTTTTGGGCCTCGAAAGGAGCTGACAGGGTTGCCCCAGTCAAAGTTGCAGAGGTGATTGCCTCCCAGCCCCGGCCTGCACGTGAGGAATTTACCCAACTGCTGAAAATACTGGACAGCAACCTGCTCGGCATGACCTGGGCGGGGCCTATGAAGAAGTTTCTGGATCTGACTTTTCAACAAAGAGAAAAACTTTTCGTCACCTGGTCCAATAGCCCTGTAAAAAAGCTCCGGAAGGCATTTTCGTCTCTCAAAAAACTTTCAACTTTCATCTATTTCAGCTCGACTGAAGGCGGTTACCACCCCGACTTCAAGGCCATTCAGTATCCCGGCCCACTGTTGGGCGATGCGGACAAACTCCCCCGACTTTCTGAATTGCAGATTGACAACGATAGTGTCTTTAGCTGCGAAGTACTCGTGATCGGTAGCGGTGCGGGGGGTGGTGTGATAGCCGGTGAGCTGGCAGGCTCAGGCAAAGACGTTATCATCGCCGACAAAGGCCCTTACCTCCACGGCGCTGACTTCACTCAGGAAGAAGGAAAGATGATTGAGACGTTGTATGACGGAAAGGGCGCTATCACGTCTTCCGACGGGCAGGTGAGCATTTTTGCTGGTAGCTGCGTAGGTGGCGGCACCACAGTCAACTGGGCTGGTAGCTTCAGAACACCTGACTATGTTCTTCAGGAATGGGCCAGCGAACATGGCGTGCCTTTCCTAGCTTCCCAATCATTTCAGGACAGCTTAAATGCTGTAGTTGCAGAAATAGGTGTCAACACCAACTACTCGCTTCACAACCTGCAAAATCAACTTCTGTTGGACGGCTCCAGGAAACTAGGTCAGCAAGTTGAACTCATTCCAAGAAATGAACGAAAGCCTGGCGCAGAAGACTTTCAAAAGCTGGGCTTCAGCAGCCTGGGCGACAGGTATGGGATCAAACAAGGCACTGCTCAAACGTATATTCGAAAAGCGACAACTACTGGTGCCCGCCTTCTTTCGCAGTGCCAAATTGAAAAGATAGCCATTAAAAATGGAAGAGCAACAGGTGCCGAAGCGGTTTGCTATTCACCAAAGGGCCACAAGAAAAAGGTTTTTATACAAGCAGAAAAAATCGTCGTAGCCGCTGGGGCTATTCAGACACCAGCGTTGCTGAAAAGAAGTGGACTCAAGCATGACCACATAGGAAAACACCTCCACCTTCACCCTACCGTAGGTATTAGCGCCACCTACACTCAAAAATCAGAAGCCTGGTTTGGGCCAATGATGTCTGTTGTCAATGATCAATTCGCCCGGTTGGATGGCAACTACGGTTTCAAGCTTGAAACGCCGCCCACACATCCCGGCCTCATTGCCATGTCTCTTCCCTGGTCCGGTGCCCGCCAATTCAAAGAAGACATGTTGAAGGCATCGCACATTGCTTCTTTCATAGCCATTGTAAGAGACAAGTTTCCGGGATACATCACTATCGACAAGGAAGGCCAACCCATTGTGCATTACAAACTTCACGGATTCGACTTGAAGCACCTTATTAACGGGATGGAAGAAGCGAGCCGGCTCCATTTTGTCAATGATTGCGAGCAGATTATCTATCCGCATTTCGGTAATCATCGCTTTAATAACACCGGCAAAAGAGCCGATCTTGAGAAGTTTATCCACAACCTGCCGGTCTGGGGATGGCGCCCAAATCAATTTTCGCTGTACAGTGCGCATCAAATGGGCACCTGCCGAATGGGGGAAGATAAAAAGACGCACCCAACAGCACCTGACGGTAGCCTTTATGAAGTGCCCAACATCTACATCGGCGATGGGTCAGCTTTCCCGTCGGCTAGTGGCGTGAACCCCATGCTGAGCATCATGGCTCTTGCCCATCACACTGCCCAGGGACTAAAATAGATGCGTGCAAAAGCAATTCCATTTTTATAATTTCGTTCATCCAATTGTGACCAAAACTATATGCGCACTCTTTTAAAATGCTCTGTCGTACTTGTTGCCCTTACCCTTACCTTCTGCTCTGAAGGTGACAAAACCCAAAAGGCACTTCAGGGAAAATGGAAAGCTAACTGGACAACGAGCAAAGAAGCCTTCCCTGATGTTAGCGATGACATCGCCATGACCATGGAAGGGTGGATTGAATTCAATGCTGACGAAGTAACTATCACGGCCTATGGTTACCCTGGCTGCATATTTTCGGCCGACACACTTGAGCACTCGCAAAAATGGGCTATAAGAAACGATACGCTGGAGCTGTTGAATGAAGGCGACGTACACGGCATTGCCTACTTAATGAAAGAGAAGTCCGATGACCATATCCAGTTGGTACTGATGGGTGACATTTTTCTGGATCTCACCAGATAATCAATTGTGCAGAATGATCTTTAAGCTCTTATCCAGCTTCTGATCAAAAATTCTATATCCTTCCACGCCTTGCGCTAAGGGGAGCCTGTGAGAGATAATTGCTGACAGGTCAATTTGCTGATCGCCAAGCAAAGGAAGCAGTTTTGACATGTAGTGCCTGGCAGGGCATCTTCCGGTTTTATACGTGATGTTCTTGTTGTAAGCATCAACGGGCGAAAAGGTGAAGTTGTTAGCGGTATGCACACCCACGGATGAAATAATTCCGCCGGGGCGCACCACATCGAAAGCCAATTGTTGCGCAGAGGGATTTCCTACGACTTCCATCACAGCGTCGGCACCAATTCCATTGGTTTGCTCAAGAATAAACTGCTTAGCATCCGTTTTTGACAAGTCCACCACTACGGCGCCATACCTTTGAGCGATAGCCATGCGCTCGGGCACGCTGTCCACCGCCCAAATTTCGTCAGCTCCCTGTATTTTTGCTGCCAGAATAGCCATCAGCCCAACCGGGCCACACCCCAGCACCACATATCTTCCACCTGGCCTGACGCCAGCGTTTTCAGCACAAAAATAACCTGTACTGAAGATGTCACCGGTGAGCAGTACCTGTTCTTCGCTAAGACCTTCGGGGGACTTAACCAACGTACTATCGGCAAGTGGCACTCTAACGTACTCAGCCTGTGCGCCATGAAGACCATGGCCATGCTCTACCCAACCATAAAGCTGCCCTTGCTGACATCTGCATGTAAGACCGATTTTGCAGAAATAACATACACCGCAACTCGTTGTGAAAGGGCTTACCACCCTGTCGCCTTTTTTAAGGCCAGTGACAGCACTTCCAATCTCCACCACCTCCCCGAAAAACTCATGGCCCATGACAGTTCCGTAGTCCAGCCCCTTTTCATGTTCCCGATAGACATGCAAATCAGAGCCACAAATAGCGGTTAGCGCTACTTTTACAATCACATCTGTTGGTTGAATGATCGATGGATCCGTAACCGTTTCAAAGCTCAGCTTCTCCTTTCCCTGAAATGTGATGGCTTTCATCAGACTCTTAGTTAAGCTTTTCCTTCAAATATTGAGCCGTGTGGTTACCCTTCAACTTTACCATGTCTTCCGGCAAACCAGCGAAGCCAATGGTGCCTCCATCAATTCCACCCTCCGGGCCAATATCTATGATCCAATCGGCATTTTTCACAATCTCCATGTTGTGCTCGATAATCAACACTGAATTCCCCTGGTTCACCAAAGCATTGAGAGCATCCAGTAGTTTTTTGATGTCATGAAAGTGAAGGCCAGTGGTGGGTTCGTCAAAAATGAAGAGAATGTGCTCGCTACTGCCGGCATTTCGCTTTCCGATGAAAGAAGCCAGCTTCACTCGCTGTGCTTCACCGCCAGACAGTGAGTTAGAAGACTGACCGAGCTTCACATAGCCAAGTCCAACTTCAAGCAATGGTTTCATTTTGTTAATTATTCCTGGTTTGTCTGAGAAAAAACCTATGCTTTCTTCCACCGTCAGGTCAAGCACTTCGGCGATGTCCTTGTCTTTATATTTTACTTCCAGCACCTCGTCTTTGAAGCGCTTGCCGTGGCAGGTATCACACAATAGTCGGATATCTGCCATAAACTGCATTTCAATTTTTACTTCACCCTCACCCTGGCAGGTTTCGCAACGGCCACCTTCCACATTGAAAGAGAAGCTTGCGGGTTTCAGACCTCGTTGCTTAGCCAGTGGTTGCTCTGAGAACAATTGTCGGATCACGTCGTACGCTTTCACGTAAGTCACCGGATTGGATCGTGACGACTTGCCGATGGGGTTCTGGTCTACGAACTCTATTTGTGTAATGCGCTTGTAGTCACCCTCAAGCTTGTCAAACTTGCCGGTGGCCTCGTTCACAGTGCCGAGTATCTTCCCTATCGCCGGGTAAAGAATCCTTTTTACCAGCGTAGACTTGCCTGAGCCGCTCACCCCAGTCACCACCGTCATCACGCCCAGCGGCAGCTCCATCTTCACATTCTTGAGGTTATTCTCTCTGGCTCCGGAAATCAATACCGACTCATTCCACTTTCGTCTCTTCTTGGGCACCTCAATCACATCTCTGCCGTTCAGAAAGCGGGCGGTATGAGACACATCTTCCGTAAGTATCTGAGCCCAGTCGCCCTGAAACACAAGCTCGCCTCCATGGCTGCCAGCTCCGGGCCCAATATCAATGATCTGGTCGGCGGCTTTCATCACCTCCTCCTCGTGTTCTACTACTATTACCGAATTGCCCAGATTACGAAGGGTTAGCAGCACTTCAATAAGCCTTGAGGTGTCTCTGGGGTGCAGGCCGATGCTCGGTTCATCCAAAATATACATGGAACCCACCAGTGCACTGCCGAGTGAGGTGGCCAGCTTTATTCGTTGAAATTCGCCCCCCGAAAGTGTGCTGGTTAAGCGGTTTAGAGTCAAATAACCAAGGCCTACCTGATCGAGATACGTTAGCCTGTTGATTATCTCCGTTAATATGCGCTTGCTCACCTTTCTGTCGTGCTCGGTAAGCTCAAGGCCCTGCAAAACCTGCAGCACCTGAGAAACAGGCATTAGCACGAGGTCGGTGATAGAGTGGCCGTCGATTCTCACATAGGCCGCATCTTTCCGCAACCTAGTACCTCTGCAGTCAGGACACACAGTTCTGCCTCTGTAGCGGCTGAGCATCACCCTGTACTGAATCTTGTGAGTCTGGCCCTCCAGGTATTTAAAAAAAGCATGAAGGCCTTCAAAGTATTTGTTGCCGGTCCACAGCAACTGATACTGCTCGGGCGTCAACTCGTTAACGGCCCTATGGATGGGGTAGTCAAACCTAATTCCATTTTTTAAAAGGGGTTGTGCCCAGGCTTGCATGGTTTCGCCACGCCACGGGGCCACCGCCCCTTCATACACAGACAGACTTTTGTCTGGAATTACCAGGTCTTCGTCGATGCCAAGGATTTTCCCGAAACCTTCGCAGGTTCTACAGGCTCCGTATGGGTTATTGAAGCTGAACAGATTAACACTAGGTTCTTCAAATCGGATACCATCAAGCTCAAACTTATCTGAAAATTCACGCCTCCCCACTCCCAGCACATCCACATAGCAGGTGCCTTCTCCTTCGAAAAAAGCTGTTTGTATTGAATCTGAAAGCCTGTACTGGTTATCTTCATCTTCGGGCTGTGCCGATGCCCGGTCTATAAGTATTTCAAGATTCTCGGGTTTTTCCAGACCTTCTTTTTTCTCCACCAAATCTTCTATTTGAAGTATCTCTCCATCGAGAACTAATCGGGTGTAGCCTTTACTAAGTAAAATCCGAAACTCATCGTCCAGCGTCCTCTCAGACTTCAAACGCAACGGGCAAGTGATTACCAGCTTCGCCCCAGCCTTGTGACTATATATCCAGTCCACTACGTCGGTAACCGAATCTCTTCGAACCACCTCACCACTTACCGGCGAATAGGTCACACCTATCCTGGCGAACAACAGTTTCATGTAGTCGTAAATTTCTGTTGTTGTGCCAACAGTCGACCTTGGATTACGGGTATTTACCTTTTGTTCGATAGCAATCGCCGGGGAAACTCCTTTTATGTACTCCACTTCGGGTTTCTCCATGCGCCCCAGAAACTGACGGGCATAGGAACTAAGGCTCTCCACGTATTTTCTTTGACCTTCTGCAAAAAGGGTATCAAATGCCAGAGAAGACTTGCCCGAGCCGGACAGGCCTGTGATCACCACGAGCTTGTTTCTCGGAATGGCGACGCTAACATTCTTCAGGTTATTTACTTTGGCACCCTTTATGATGATATACTTACGTGGGTCAAGGTCATCAAAGGCCACTGCCTTGTCATTCAATATGCTTACTTCCATTTATTCCGGGGGGTATTACAACGCAAACTTAAGTCTATAATGGTGAATTGCAGTTCAATTGTTTCATTTAAGGTAAACCAAGATAAACGAAGGTTATCCACACATTATTATCTATACAAAACTTTTGTGCGAAAAATTTTTATGTGCGGAAATGAATGACTAAAATTCACATCTTAACATAGAAATAATAGTGCACGAAGCACATAGAATTAACCACTTTAAACCTCTAACTGTTACAATATGGCATAAACCTCTACGTTACTAAAAGTGAAGTTTGATGAGCAAGAATGAAATTAGTGACAGCCAATTAGTAACGCTGTACAGAAACGGGGACGAAGAAGCCTTTAGTACACTGTTAAACAGGCACAAGAACAGAGTTTATACAACGATTTATTTAATTGTAAAAGACCGTTATGTGGCTGAAGATTTATTGCAGGATTCATTCATAAAGGCCGTTAAGACGATTAAGTCTGGCCGGTATAATGAAGAAGGAAAGTTCCTGCCATGGATACTTCGAATAGCCCATAATTTGGCCATAGATTATTTTCGAAAGGAGAAGCGCTACCCTGTGGTAGTGATGGAGGATGGCTCCAAGGTATTCAACACCCTTGAGTTTGCTGAAGATCCGATCGAAAATAAACAGATTAAGATGGAAACCCATCAAATGCTCAGGCAGTTGATACAGGAGTTGCCCGAGGCTCAGAAGGAAGTATTGATTATGCGTCACTACATGCAGATGAGCTTTCAGGACATTGCTGATTCAACAGGTGTTAGTATCAACACCGCTCTGGGCCGAATGCGGTATGCTCTCATTAATCTGAGGAAGAGAATGCAGCAAACAAGTATAGCCTATGACAAAAACATTTACAGAAAATGACCTGATACGGTATGTATATGGAGAGACTTCAGAAATAGAAAATAACGAAATCGAAAGTGCTTTGCTATGCGATAGCGAAGTGCAGGAGCAGTTTGCTCAGCTGATTGAGATCACTCAGCAGCTTAGCTGCGTCGACTATTTTCCTTCTGAAAACTCGGTGAAAAATATCCTTGATAAAGCCAAAGAACTAAATTTGCAGTCTATCGCTAAATAGTGAGAGACTGATGACACGCAAAGAGCGCTACGAGGCTTTTATAAATTTCTTTGCTGAGCACTTTCCTGAACCAGAAACGGAGTTGCACTATGGCAACCCTTTTGAATTGCTGGTGGCAGTGGTTCTGAGTGCCCAGTGCACAGATAAAAGGATCAACCTGGTAACGCCTGCCTTATTTAAGGATTTCCCGACACCTGCTCACTTGGCGGCCACCACTTTCGATGTGCTTTTTCCGTATATCAGAAGTGTGTCTTACCCCAATAACAAGACCAAGCACCTGATTGGGCTGGGCAAAAAGCTGGTAGAAAACTTCAATTCCGAAGTTCCGGGCACAATTGAGGATCTTCAAACCCTGCCCGGCGTGGGGAGAAAGACTGCCAACGTAATTGCATCGGTGATATACAATCAGCCCACAATGGCCGTAGACACCCATGTTTTTCGGGTATCGAAACGGCTTGGATTGGTAACAAAAACCGCCAATACACCACTGGAGGTAGAAAAACAGCTTGTAAAATACATCCCCGAGGAGCATATACCCAAAGCCCACCATTGGCTGATCCTGCATGGCAGGTATACATGCCTGGCACGAACTCCGAAATGCGAAGTGTGTGCCATCACGTCCTTTTGCAGCTACTATGAAAACTCGCTGAAGCAGCGTTGATCCATGAGGGTGGTCCTTCTTCATCAGTACTATAAAACGCCAGAAGAAGGCGGAGGCATTCGTTCGTGGTACCTGTGCCGGGCCTTAACAGAAGCTGGTCATGAGGTGGAGGTAGTGACTGCCTGGAATAAAAAAGAGAACAAAACGCTGTTGATCGACGGCTACCCTGTTCACTATCTTTCCGTCCATTACTCTAACGACCTGGGTTTTTTTAGGCGGATTCGGTCCTTCACTGCCTTCTTTATTGCTGCCTACAAGAAAGTGAACTCATTATCCCGACCGGACTTCATTTACGCTATCAGCACCCCGTTGAGCATCGGTGCGCTGGCCAAGTGGATCCGATGGAGAAAGAACCTGCCGTATTTCTTCGAAGTTGGCGACCTTTGGCCCGATGTGCCGGTACAAATGGGATATTTGCGCAATCCGCTATTAATTCGAATCCTTAAGAGCCTGGAGCTTTCCATCTACAAATCAGCGAAGGGCATTGTGGCCATGAGTCCTGCGATGGTAGACTATTTCAATGACCTGGGCTACGGCAGTAAAACCACTTGCGTTACCAATTTTTCTGACCTTTCTCTTTCCAGCACCCCCTCGCATGAGAGAGAACCGACAGACCGTTTTACTGTAGCCTACGTGGGCACTTTGGGCAAAGCAAACCATCTCAGCTATCTGATTGATTTGGCTGAGGAAGCTCAAAAAAGGGGCTTGAAGAATTTCCGGTGCATTCTTATGGGGGAAGGTGCGGAGGAGCCTTTGCTCAAAAAAATGATCGCCGAAAAAGGGCTTTCTAATGTTTCGCTTTTGCCACACTCCAGTAAGGAGGCGGCCATCAGTGTGCTCAAAAGTGCTTCGATGGCCTATTTGTCTTTTGGACCATATGACAAGCTATGGACGGGCAGTCCGAACAAGTATTTTGATGCGCTGGCGATTGGAAAACCCATTCTCTGCAATTTCGGCGGATGGATCGGTGATGAAATCACAGACAAAAAATGCGGAGTTGTTTACAGCCCTTTTAATCCTCAATCGTTTTTTGACAAGCACTGGCCATCACTACAAACGGAAGATATACTTGAAAGCATGGGTCAAAATGCGCTAACCCTTGCGAAAGGGAGCTACACGCTTGCCAAACAAATCCCGAAGTGGCTAACGTTTCTTTGCCGCTAATGTGGGTTCGGCCTGTATTTAGACAGCGTGAAAATCTTCTTCGGGTCATCTTCCTCCATTAGTTCCTGCAGGGTGACCTTCGGGTTGTTCTCCATATAAGACCTTACTATTTCCCAACCCACCCAAGCGCCAATCCGTCCGGGGCATTTCTCTCCTATCTCATACACATTTGGTCGCTCGCCCATGAACTTGTTGATGAGCTTGGGCTCAGTTTCATACAACAACTGGTTTTGTACAAAATTCGCCCAGACCACGTCCTCATTCTTGTGCACTTCTCTCAGCTCTTCCTCAGAAAACCCTATGATAATAGAATCGGGTGCGCAAGGCACCATTCGCTCTGTAAAATAGTAAGTCTTACCAGCGGTTATCATCTCATTCAGCAGCGTGTTATCGCCGTAGTCAACTTTGTTGTAATAGTCGGACAAAAAGAAGAAAGAAGCTGGCACGATATAATCAGGCTTAAAGCGACGGGCAATGTAGGCTGGTACATTATTGGGTTTGTACTTCGAGTCTTCGCCGATGAAGAAGTCCAGCCCGATGACCAGTAGGCTGTCCGAAAAATAGATGTCCCTATAAAAACCCGTGACCATGGTTTGTACCTTCGGCGTTTTAGCGGTTGGGTAGTAATACTTGAGGTGCTGAAACGCAGAAGCATACTGCGACTCCAGCCAACTTATATCCCCAAATTTCCCGTCTACCTCCATTTGCAATGAATCGAGGTGAGGAATTAGGTTGATCATTTGATTGGCCAGCACGCTGTCGGACGGATACTGATTGGCATCCAAAAAGTAGTCTGCTAACGTTGGATTGTCTTCAAGAAACGCCCTCACATCAGCAGAAGTAGTCGACTTAAAAAGTGGAACTTCCTTCCTTTCAATAGAAACCTCCATGGGTATCGCAGCTATTTCAGGATCGATCTCACATTCCTTGTTTTCGCAAGCAGCGAAGGCAAAGAAAATGAGTAGAAATGCATAATTTCGATTCATAGTATCAACTTTGGACTAAAACTATAGATTATCCCTCTTTGAAAAAACTGGGATACATTGAATTAAACTATTTTTCAGCAAGGTCAGCGGCTTTGCCCCTTTGCGTAAAGAAACGATCATTTATGAAAAGAATTTTTATCCTTTCCATTTTTTGCCTCATTTCTGGCGTTGCCTTTTCCCAGGTAAAAATCGGGCTCAGGTTTTCTCCCTCTTATAATATTAACAGGGCATCCAGCCTGTCCGACACTTTGATTCTGTCGCCACAGCAAGGGAGTTTCAAAATGGTGCTGGGTGTGGTAACAGAGTTTGCCTTTACGGATACCTACAGTTTCACAACAGGGCTCGCTTTTGCACCAAAAAGTGTTGGAATCAATTTTGCCGGAGAAAACGGCGGCTCATATGCCAATACCACCGAAGAATATAAAATACAATATCTCCAGATTCCTGCATTGCTGAAATTGTACACGGATGACTACCTGCCGGGCAGTAGAATTTACTTTCATGTGGGGGCCATGATCGACGTCAAGATATTTGACTCGCCTGAAAACAATGACTACATTTTTGTGGAAAAGTTTCTGCCAGTGGATGCGTCGGCAGTGCTGGGGGTTGGTACAGAAGTGGAACTTGGAATATCCACTATTGTGTTTGGGGGCTTGAGCTACAACCGGGGGCTGACCAACATGGCCTCAAAAACAATCGCTCTTGACGCAAAACCTATTGTCAAGAGCGATTACTTCCAATTGGAGCTCGGCCTAAAGTTTTAGACCAGCTCTATTTCTTCTCCTGTAGAATTAACAAAGTGGAAATCCGTCAGGCCTAGTGATGAGTCCTCAATCAAATGAACCCATTTATAGTACTTCATGAACCACTGCACTCTCTTCGAGTAAATGCCTTTAGTGAAGTACGCAAACAAATAAGGATGAAGACTTATGGTAAGCTTCTTCTCATTTTGCTTGCCAAAAATGTGTTCGATATTCTTTTCTATTTGGTCAGCTACAATCACTGAAGCGGTAATTTTACCCGTCCCGTTGCAGGTAGGGCAAACCTCCCTGGTAGCTATATTCATCTCAGGCCTTACCCGCTGCCGGGTAATTTGCATCAGCCCAAACTTTGATAGGGGAAGCACTGTATACTTTGAGCGATCGGTGCTCATCTCCTGCTTCATCCGTTCATAAACCTTCTTACGATTGTCCTGCTTTTTGAGGTCAATGAAGTCGATTACGATGATACCACCCATGTCCCTCAGCCGGAGCTGTCTGGCTATTTCCGATGCAGCGTCCATGTTTACACGCAAAGCCGTCGACTCCTGGTCTTCTTCGGCGTTTGACTTGTTGCCGCTGTTAACGTCAATTACGTGAAGCGCTTCGGTATGCTCAATGATCAAATAGCCTCCTCCGGCTACACTTACGGAACGGCCAAATGACATCTTGAGCTGTTTTTCTACATGGAAATGCTCAAATATTTTAACCTTACCGGTGTATTGTCTGAGGATTTTTTCTTTGTCGGGAGCTATCTTGTTAACGTAGGCTCGGACATCTGCAAAGGTCTTTTTGTCATCGATGTGGATAGCATCGAACGACTCGTTGAGGACATCTCTCAGAATAGAGTTTGTCCGGCTCATTTCGCCGATGATCTTGTCCTTCGATTGTGCTGTCTTCAGGTTTTTCATCCCTTCCTCCCAAATGGAAACAAGGTTTCTTAAGTCCTTGTCGAGCTCAGCAACATCTTTGCCCTGAGCGACAGTCCTGATGATAACACCAAAGTTTTCGGATTTAATAGACGACACCAAACGAACAAGTCGTTTGCGCTCATCGCTGCTGTCAATTTTCTTAGAAACATTGACAGTATTTGAGAATGGTACAAGAACTAAGTACCGTCCCGCCAGGGACAATTCACAAGAAAGCCGGGGGCCTTTTGTGGAGATTGGTTCTTTTACAACCTGTACAAGTATCTTTTGACCCTTGACGAGCACCTGGCTGATTTTGCCAAGCTTATCAATATCTTTTTCGGGTTTAAAGCCTGCCAGTTTGTGGCTTATATTTTTGTTTGTAAGTACAAGCCGTGTGAACTTATTCAACGACTGCACTTGCGGGCCTAAATCGAGATAGTGCAAAAACGCATCTTTCTCGTAGCCGACATCAATAAAAGCAGCATTTAGGCCCTGTACGATTTTCTTTACAGTGCCTAAATAAATATCTCCAACATTAAATTGATGATCATCACTTTCCTGATGATACTCTACCAATCGCTTGTCTCTTAGTAAGGCAATCCGGGATCCCTGTGGAGTCGAATTTATTATTAATTCATTGCTCACACTGATTCCGTTTTAAAAAGTAAATTACTTCTTCTTGTGCCTGTTCTTTCTGAGTCTTTTCTTTCTCTTGTGAGTAGCGATCTTATGTCTCTTTCTTTTCTTTCCGCAAGGCATATGCGAATGTCTTTATTTGTTAAACAATTTTTTTAATTCAATTCCTGAAGGTAAGAGTCAACAGCGGCGCTTACTGCCGGATCGTTTTCCGTTTCCTTCGCTTTGATAAGCCAGGCTTTAGCTTTCTGCTTGTCACCTAACTCCTTATAACTAACACCAAGATAAAACATGGCCTGGATGTTCTCAGGGTCAATTGTCAAGAGCTTTTCAAGTCTCTCCACCGCCTTATCGTACTGTGCCGACTGCATCGAAAGAATGCCCATGTTGTACAGGGCCTCTTTGTTGTCAGGATCCTTCTCCAGAATTTCTCTCAACATCAGAATTCCCTGCATGGGATTCGGTGAAGAGATGTAGGTCATGGCTATTTTTGACTTAGCACTTAAATTGTCGGGATCAGCTTTTAAAACCTCCCCAAGCAATTCCTGAACCTTAGTTCCGAGCTTTCTGGCCCTGGCATCATCCGCCGCAAAACCGAACGCTTCGTAATAATAATTACCCGCTTTCTCCTTTGCCTCTATCGACGGATCGACCTCCGCAAGGATGTCAGCGTACTTAGCAACACTGTCCAATTGTTGTACCAAAAGGAAGGTGTTTGCCAAAGAGTCTGCAAAGATAGCTGAATTGTTTGGATTTTTTAACTGCTCCTTGAAATATTGTATCTTTTGCTGGTCAGAATCAGACAGTTCTACCTCGTGGGCTCCTGGTATTTCTTCAGCTCCTGCATTTTCTTCCTGCGTGGCTGATGGTACTTCAGCCATATCACCGTCATTGTCTACGACTACCTTGGGAAGACTGAAAAGAACGACGATCAGCCCAACCCCTAATATGGTTAAGACAATTTGCTGTTTTGACATGAAGTTTGTTTGCTGGAAATAGGACTTCCTATTTCAGTTTGTTGCTGCTTTTTACCTTCTCAATAAAAACCTTCGACGGCTTAAAGCTAGGCACATAGTGCTCATCGATGACGATAGCCGTGTTCTTAGAAATATTTCTGGCAATCTTCTTGGCTCTTTTCTTGTTTACAAAACTTCCGAAACCACGAACGTAAATATTACTGCCATCTGCCATCGAACTTTTTACCACAGTGAAAAAAGCTTCTACGCTAGTTTGCACATCTGCTTTATCAATCCCCGTTTTCTCTGCAATTTCGTTTATTACGTCTGCTTTAGTCACCTCTTCTATATTTTAATTATGCTTTGCTACTCGATTTTTTTAATGGGCACAAATTTAAATGAGCGGGGTAGAAATAAAAAAGAAAGAGTTAAATAAAAGCGCTTATTTTGTGCCCTCAACGAAAGTATTTCTCTCATCGTGGCCGAAAGTAATCAGGCATTTTCAAACATTTTAATAAGATGGTACGAAAGGCATAAAAGGGATCTTCCGTGGCGTGAAACGAAAGACCCGTATGCTATCTGGCTTTCGGAGATCATCCTTCAGCAAACACGTGTTGCTCAGGGCCTTCCTTATTTTCAGAAATTTATTGCCAGGTTTCCCGCTGTCGGCTCACTGGCTCAAGCAAGCCAGGAAGAAGTGCTGGCCTTATGGCAGGGGCTAGGCTATTACTCAAGAGCAAGAAACCTCCATGCATGTGCTCAAATGGTGGCTTCGCAATACGACGGCAAGTTCCCGAACACCTACAAAGAGCTTCTGCAACTGAAAGGCGTAGGTGCCTACACTGCCGCCGCCATTGCCTCCTTCGCCTTTAACGAAGCAGTACCCGTAGTCGATGGAAACGTTTATCGGGTGGTTTCCAGAGTGTTTGGGTTACACGACGATATTTCTAATGCTTCCACTAGAAAGGTATTTGAGGGGCGGCTCGTTTCTCTCATTCCATCCGATACGCCGGGCGAATTCAACCAGGCCATCATGGAGTTTGGTGCGCTTCATTGCACACCATCTGCACCCGACTGCAAAAATTGTGTTTTCAGTCACTCGTGTTTCGCATTCAGAAACAACGAGGTGGCCAACTTACCAGTAAAGACAAAAAAAGTGAAGGTGCTCAACCGGTATTTTAACTACTTTGTTTTCCAATTCGGTGAGGAGGTACTTATGGGGTCAAGAAAAGATAAGGATATCTGGCTCGGCCTTCACGACTTCTTCATCCGGGAAAAAGACGAATTGCTGGATGAGGATGCGGCGCTGGGGGAAGTCAAGCGTTTGATTTCGCCGGAAAGTTGGGAACTAATAGATATTTCAGCAACTTATAAACATGTGTTGACTCATCGCATCATTTATGCCCGTTTTTTCAGGGTGAGGATTTTGATGCATGAAGACTTTAGGCTATTGAGCGAGAGGCTGGGGTTGAATACAATCAGTATTAGTGACACAGCTGGTATCTCTAAACCAGTCTTAATCGCTAATTATTTGAATGATACCTTATTTTAAATTATTTTTAATATCCCTATCTATCAAAACATCACAAAAAACAAATCTTTATGTCAGGAGTAAATAAAGTGATTCTGCTTGGAAACCTTGGAAAAGACCCGGAAATACGGCACCTCGAGAACGGACGGGCCGTGACAAACTTCACATTGGCTACCAGCGAAGTTTACAAAAACAAAGAAGGCAACAAGGTAACTAACACCGAGTGGCACAACGTAGTTTTGTGGACGCCTCTTGCAGAAGTAGCTGAAAAGTATCTGAAAAAAGGAAATCAGGTTTATATCGAAGGAAAAATCACAACCCGTTCCTACGACGACAAAGACGGAAACAAGCGATACATTACGGAAGTGGTGGGAAGGGAAATGACCCTTGTTGGAGGAAGGCCAGACGGCGGTGGCGGCCCGTCCGAACAACAAAGTAGTGGATCCGCTCAGCCAGCTCCAGTGGCAGCAGAGCCAACCGATCTGGATGATTTGCCGTTTTAGCACTATATTGCAGCTTTTATCCATCAATGGAAGACCCATACCCCAGTATATACTTGACATTAATTGGAGACTTAGGTATCACTTATGTCTCCTTTTACATTTTTAGCGGCGTTCTATTTGCGCTGCTGCTCTATCTTTCTGCCCTTATTTCAGGGTCGGAAGTAGCTTTCTTTTCCCTAAATCACGGTGATCTTGCCACGTGCCGCACTTCGGCCAATTCTCAGGACAAGCGAATTATAAGCCTGCTCCAGGGGCCGCAGCGCCTTTTGGCCACCATTTTGATCATGAATAACCTGGTCAACATCACCATTGTGACATTGGCGACATATGTCACCTGGGAGATAGTGGGTTCGAAATCAGCCGACGGATACATTGTGGCTGTGCTGACTGTAATCACCACACTGGCTATTGTCTTTTTTGGAGAGGTGGTGCCAAAAGTATATGCCAATCAAAACAACCTGAGCTTTGCCAGGAGCACGTCGGGTTTGCTGAATGTAGCCGATACTATTTTCAGGCCGGTGTCGTGGTTGCTGCTGTCGATCAGCTCAATCGTTGAAAAAAGAGTAGAAAGAAAGGGCTACAACGTGTCGATTGATGAGCTCAATCATGCGCTGGAGCTGACCGCTGAAACTGAAGCCACGGAGGAGGAAAAGGGCATATTGAAGGGGATCGTAAATTTCGGCACACTCACAGTGACCCAGGTAATGCGATCCAGGGTAGACATCACGGCTATCGATTTCGAGACCGACTTCCATGAGCTGATGGATCAGATCAATAAGACAGGCTACTCCAGGATTCCTATATATAAAGAAACCGTCGACAAAATAGAAGGGGTTCTTTACATCAAAGACCTGCTCCCTTTTGTGGACAAAGACGAAAACTTTCTGTGGCAGAACCTGATGCGCCCGGCATTTTTTGTGCCCGAAAGCAAAAGAGTTGATGCGCTATTTAAAGACTTTCAGGAGAAGCGGGTGCATATGGCCATCGTTGTCGACGAATATGGTGGCACCTCCGGGCTTGTGACCCTGGAAGATTTGATCGAAGAAATCGTTGGGGAGATCAACGATGAGTTTGACAACGAAGACGAGATCGCTTACAACAAACTCGACAGCAATACTTACGTGTTTGAAGGCAAGATCTCGCTGAACGACTTTTGCAAAGTAGTGAGTGTTGAAGGCAACATCTTTGACACGGTGAGAGGCGACAGCGAATCTCTTGGAGGGCTGATTCTCGAGATCAATTCTAAGCTTCCCAATGTTGGAGAAAAAATACGCTTTGAGCGGTTCGTTTTCACAGTAGTGTCGGCAGACAACAAGCGGATCAAAAGAGTGCGGGTTTTCATAAACCCCTCGTTCCAGGCGGAAAGTCTCCAAAAGGATAAGTAATTTAAGGGCATGAAGCTTAAATTCTTTCTCTTATTCTTCCCGGTCATTCTTGCTTTGAGTGTTGCCTGCGAAGGCACCTACCTACCCAAGCCCAAGGGATACAACCGGATTGACCTTCCGCCAAGTGAGTATGTTGCTCTGCCAGACTCCTTTCCTTATCAGTTTCAGTATTCTGCTCACGCAAAGCTTCTAAAGGACTCTTCGTGGATGGCCGAAAGGTATTGGATTGATTTGTACTACCCGACAATGGAGGCATTGGTGCAGGTGACCTATAAGCCTGTGAGGCACGACACCGCTTTGCTCGGAGAGTATTTTGAAGACTCCTACAAACTCACTTCCAAGCACAATATCAAAGCGTATTCCATTGAGCAGATGGATTTGGTTATACCAAATGGTGGGTGGGCTGTAGTGTCGGAGTTGACCGGAGAAGTGCCCAGCCAATTTCAGTTTCACGCCACTGATTCTGCCAATCACTTTATTCGGGGAGCACTCTATTTTGAGACTTCCACAAAAAACGACTCTTTAAAGCCCGTTATTGAGTACATTAAGTTCGATATCATCCACATGCTCAACACCCTTGAGTGGAAATAGGCATACAGTAGAGAACCATTACCCATCGCATGTCCGGCTTTTTTGAAACCAGAATAGAGTTCCTGAAAGGCGTTGGCCCTCAAAGAGCGGAGCTGCTAAACAAAGAGCTGTCTATTTTTACCTACGGTGACTTACTCCAGCACTATCCGTTCAGGTACGAAGACCGGACAACCTTTCACAAAATCAGAGACATAAGAGACGAGGAATCCTTTGTGCAGGTGATTGGAAAAATCCGATCAATGGAAACTGTTGGCATCGGCGGAAAAAAAAGGCTCGTGGCCAACTTCTATGACGAAACCGGAGAAATGGAGTTGGTTTGGTTCCAGGGGGCTGCCTGGATTTCTAAGAAGCTCCGGGTAAATACACCCTACCTTGTTTATGGCAAGCCGTCCGCTTTTGGCAGCAAGTTCAACATCGCCCACCCGGAAATTGAACCACTGACGGTTGATAACAGAAAAGGTGGGTATCTGCAACCCATTTACCACACCAGCGAAAAGCTTAAGGCCCGCTTTATCGACAGCAAAGTGATCTCAAAGTTTCAGGAGCAGCTATTGCTGGTTGCTTTGCCGTATATCCACGAAACGCTTCCCGACTTTTTGCTGCAGAAATTTGGCCTGGTGAGCAAAAAAGAGGCCATGGTGAATGCCCACTTTCCGAAGAGTAGTGAATGGTTAGAAAGGGCGAGAAAGCGGTTGAAGTTTGAAGAGCTTTTCTACATTCAACTCAGGTTAGTAAGCCTTAAGGGCTCCCGAAAAGACTTGTACAAAGGCCTGGTGCTGGCAGACACCTCTCTGCTCACCACTTTTTACAATGACCATTTGCCGTTTGAGCTGACTGGCGCCCAAAAAAGGGTGATCAGGGAAATTTACCTCGACATGCGGTCGGGCAAGCAAATGAACCGCCTTTTGCAGGGCGATGTGGGAAGTGGAAAAACCATGGTGGCCTTTATTTGCATGCTGCTGGCCATTGGCAGTGGCAGCCAGGCAACACTTATGGCACCGACTGAAATTCTGGCCGGTCAGCACTACACCGGGCTCAAAGAGTACGCCGACAAAATGGGTCTAAGCATTGCCAAACTTACCGGCTCCACCAAAAAGAAGGAGAGGACAAGGATTCTGGCAGAACTGCTTTCCGGTGATATTCACATACTGGTAGGCACTCATGCGTTACTGGAAGAGCCTGTGCAATTCAAAAGCCTCGGACTGGCCATCACTGATGAGCAACACCGCTTTGGCGTAGCACAACGGGCCCAGCTTTGGCAGAAAAACGAAGAGTTTTATCCTCACGTGCTGGTGATGACGGCCACACCCATTCCCCGCACGCTGGCCATGACGGTATACGGCGACCTGGATACCAGCACGATTGATGAAATGCCCGCCGGCCGGAAGCCCATCAAAACGATTCATAGAACTGACGCCGCCAGGCTGCAAGTGTTTGGGTTCATCAGGGAACAAATTCAGTTGGGGCGGCAAGCTTACATTGTTTATCCGCTCATAGAGGAGTCGGCATCGCTCGACCTCAAAGACCTGATGGATGGCTACGAAAGCATTGCAAGGGCTTTTCCGGACTTCCAGCTCAGCATTGTGCACGGCAAAATGAAACCCGAGGCCAAAGACTTTGAGATGCAGCGGTTTGTGGAGGGCGTTACACATATAATGGTGGCAACAACTGTGATTGAGGTAGGCATCAACGTGCCCAATGCCAGTATGATGGTGATAGAAAATGCGGAGAGATTTGGGCTGGCCCAGCTGCATCAGCTCAGGGGCAGAGTAGGCCGGGGTGCCGACCAGTCGTATTGCATTCTGATGACAAAAGACAAGCTAAGCCAGGAGGCCAGAACCCGTATTCAAACCATGGTGGGCACCAACGACGGGTTTGAAATTGCCAGGGTCGATTTAAAACTGAGAGGCCCCGGCGACTTAATGGGCACCCAACAAAGTGGTGTGATGGATCTTTTGGTGGCTGACCTGGTGCAAGACGGGAAAATACTTCAGGCAGCAAGGGAGGAAGCACAGCAAATCATTGACAATGACCCTAAGCTGGCTCTGGACAAACACCGGGTGATCAAATCACACATTTCTTCGCTCAAAAAATCAGTGACAAACTGGAGCCGGATCAGCTAGCATCATTGAACCAGTCTTTGAAAGCACTTACCTTCTCCCGGCTCACCACAATCTCTTCAGGCCAATCCACCGTCGGCACTATTCTAAGCCTGGTAACGGAGTAGATCAGCACATCTTTGATGGCATCGATATTGATGATATAAGTGCGGTTGGCCCGGAAGAAGGATTTCGGGTTAAGTATCTCCTCCAAGGTCTCCATTTTATAGTCGATCACATATCTCGCCTTGGTATTGGTAACGATAAAGCCATTTCTCCCCTCGGCGTAAAAGAAGGCCACGTCTTCGGTTTTCACGGATCGGATATGTTCGCCAACCTTCACCATAAACCTGTTTTTGAAGTCTTTTTGAAGGTAGCTTTTGAGTACGTTTTCAATGGCATTTGCAGGCTGCACGGCGGCCCCTTTCTTCAGGAGCCTTAACTTCTCAATGCTTTGCTCCACTGCACCTCTGTCGATGGGCTTGAGCAGGTAGTCCACTCCGTTCGAGCGAAAAGCCTCCAAAGCATAATTGTCGTAGGCGGTGATGAAAATGACCGGTACATTGACGGGGTGCTTTTTGAATGCCTCCAGGCTTAACCCGTCTTTCAACTTAATATCCGTTAATATCAGTTCTATCTCGTCTTCTTTGGCTTCGAGCAACTCCAACATAGCCACCACAGTAGTCGCTTCGCCTATCAGTTCAATTTCCGGAGCTATTTCCGCCAATATTTTCTTGAGCTTGTCTGATGCTGGTTTTTCGTCTTCTATAATAATGGCTTTCATGCTGCTTTCTCGAGTTTTAGAAGAGGTAGTTTTACAAATCCCTTATTGTCGGCTTTCACTATCAGCAGGGGCCTCTCGGTGAAGTGCTCAAACGACTGGAGCAATTCCATCATTTTTTCTTTGCCCTCCACCGTTGGCATCAGCCTTTCCCACAGGGAGTATTCAATGGTTAAATAGTCCTCCTCTCGCCTGACAAATATCTTCAAAGGCCGACTTTGGTTGATCATGTTCGAAGCGATGATCCACTCCATTACAATCATCATGCTTCCCGGCAAAAGGTACGCCTCTTCTTCGATAGCTTCGCTCTCCGGCTGCCAATGAATATTTCCATCATACTGCTGGTTATAAAGATACACTATGCTTTCAGCGATCGTCAATTCAGACTTCATTTCCGAAAGATCTTCGTGCCGGCTGTCAAGCACACTTCTATACACATGCGAAAGCTTCTGGATAAACTTGTCGGCGGCTTTGTCCTTTTTATAAAGAATAGAAATCAGGGTTTCGAGCGATTTGTAAAGAAATTCCGGGTTAATGACCCTACTAAAGATTCTCAGCTTCAGGTCTATATTCTTTTTCAATACCCCTTCTTTATCTAATGCCCTATTTGTTTCAAGTGTAAACAAGATGACAGAGGCGAGCACTATAAAGTAGAGAGCATAAATAAAGCCGTAGATGGATAGAAAGGTGGATAATTCGGTGGTGAAGGTACCAAAGCTATAGCCTATCACCCCCACAAAGTAAGCGCTGATGCTGCCGAACACCACAAGCAGGGTCACCAGCAATCCTGCAAGAAATAATAAGCCAAACGAGAGCTTAATAAAGTCACTGCTTTCAATTCGTGGCACAAAGCCATTTGCAATGGCCCGCAGCAATTCAGCAACCAAATAGGTAATTCCTATGCACAACAAAGCTTCCTTTTCGAAAAACACCTCACCAAGTGAGCCCAGGTTATCAAACACCAGCAGCACAAGCATGTAAATAAGCATACCCAATGGGAGAGGGGCAAACAATCGTGATATCAAGTGATTATAAAAAAGTTTACGCTTCATAAATGAGGAAGTAAAGGAACGGAGACGCTAAACAGCTTGTCGTTTACAATCCGAACTGGTAAATCGGTAAAAAAAACATATCGCTTTTGGATATTGGCCAAACCCACCTGTAGCGACTCTGCTTCATCCACGATGCCCCGGTTTTCATTGGTCACACAGATGTAGTTACCCTCCGCTTCCTGAATCACTATCTCCATCGGATCCAGCTCCGAAAAGTCGTTGTGTTTGATAGCGTTTTCGACCAGCAGTTGTACCGTAAGCGGCGGTATGTTAGCCGAAAACTTATTGGCCCCGATTGAAATTGTGTGGGTAAGCGCATTGCCGAATCGTACTTTTTGGAGAAACAGATAGGCCCTTACAAAAGCCAGTTCCTCCTCTACAGTTACCAGCTTTTTATCCTGAGAAGCAATAAGATACTGGTAAGACTGCACCAGCCGTCGAATGAACTGCTCGGCTTGTTCTGAAGAGTCGTCGAGCAGGGAGGAGATGGTGTTGAGACTGTTAAACAGATAGTGGGGACTAAGCTGTGTTTTCAGAAGCTCGTACTGAAGCTCAAGCTGCTCTCTTTCGTGCTTGAGCTGGTTGAGCCGACCTTTAGAGTATTCGCTGAAACTAAAGTACGACAGGTCAAAAACTCCATTGACGATGATCAGGACAAAAAGAAGCAGCGCTAATTTGATCATTTCAGGCTTCAGCGTTTCGAAAGAAACCGGTTCAGGAAAAAGCCCTTTGGACAGCTCAAGGCCCAGCAGGACAATACCAGCCAATATTGCAGCCTGCACAAGTGAACCTGCAAGAAACCGGACGCCCAGCGACTTCCTCCAGGAAATGACTGCATTTAACCTGATGTTGGAGTAGACTATTGAAATGCCAGCCACAGCGCCCATGGCCACTACCAACAAATAGGTAGCAAGGTGGGCTGTAAGGTCGGGAAGCTCTCCGGTTTTACCGTAGTAGAGATAGTTGAATATCCCTACTGCGATAAATGCCATTCCTGATGATTTCAATAACCATTTTCTCATGGCTGGCTATGGTGCTTAATAAAGTTTCTCCATCACCCTGCGGTACTCGCTGCTCGAAGGTATTTTAGAGGCAGATTCCGATACAGCTTTTCTGAATGTGTCATTTCTTGGCATAACTTCAGCTACTTTCACCAGCACGTCTCCTCTCGACGACGAGGAAGCGATATGTTCAGATGCGTCAATTACTTTCATAAGAAAATCGGGATGTACGTTACCGTCTTTCATGAAAGTTAGCAAAACATTTCCTTGTTCCGAAGAGCTTGGTATCCTTGTGACTGTTTCAAAAATAAGATCGCTGAGCTGGGGGTCGTTGCGCATTTTGGCCGACGCAGCTCTTAAAACCTCGCCCTGAGTAGAACTGCTGGCAATGCTCTGCACGGCTTTGATCAATGGCACCAGCTGCGACGGTGTTGGTTCTTTTTCGATAATAGCGAACTTCAAAACTTCGCCCTGTGTGGAGCTACTGGCAATTCGGCTGATGGTAGAAGCGAGTTCACCAAACAGCTCATTTGAAAGTTGGCTGGAGTTATCAATAGCGTATTTAAGCACTTCTCCCTGTTCGGAGCTGGAAGGAATCTGCCTGACAGATGACAGCACTTTGCTAAAAGTATAAGCTTCCAGGTTCTCGTCCCTCATCAGATCTCTCAAAACACTTCCCCTTTCCGAACTCGAAGGAATATCATCGACCACGTCAAAGTATTTATCCTGTATGCGCTGATCCTTATCAAACTGCCTGTTGTACAGTCTTAACACAGACCCCCGTTCTGAGCTCGATGGAATGTGATCCACCGCATCGAGCAATGCAATTTTGGTAGACGTTTCCAGTTTATGCTTTTGTAACGCATGGCGCAATGTATATGCCGACTCTGAACTCGACGGGATATTGTTAACTGCCTCGAAATAAGCGGCGGCACTCTTGCTGTTCGAAAAAAACTTGTAGTCATATTCCCTGAGCAGCTCGCCTCTGGTTGAACTGGAGGGAATATCTCTGCCAATGGCGAGAGCAATTTTAGACAGCCCGGCTTCAGAGAGCCCATTGGTTTCCAACAGGAACGAAAAGTATTCTCCCTTACCGCTTGAGCTGTTGATCTCCTCTATTTCGTCAATCACAGCATCAACGCCGCCCTTCCTGTAGAACCTCCTTACCCTGTCTTCAGCCGCCACGCCGGTGGAGTGAATCACATCGAGGAGAACATCAGCCAGCCATTTTCTTCCTTCCGGCTCGAAGTTGATTTGGGTTCTGTTATCATAAAACTCGTAAGACAGCTGCCCTGCATCGTTGCTGCTGATCGTGAGTTCCTTTTTGTTGCCAAAAGTTGTTTTTCTTATTGTTAGATAGCCACCGGGCGTAATGGCCGTCACTTCGGTATCGGCATCATTTACTTTGACTGAGCCCCTTACTTTTATCTCCAGGCTGGAAGCGTTCCCAACAATTTTGAAGTCATTTCTGTAGGTCTTCGTTTTGAGGGAGTCCTCCCCGGCAGCCTGGACCGCCACAACAGCAAAGCAGAATACTGCCACCGTTGCAAAAATTTTCATCATTAGCGTTTTCATAAGTTTGTCCTTTTTAAGCTTCACTATCCAAACGTTCTGACAGGAAGCAATTCTTGGAAATTCATTTTGAGTTGATGATACAATGAACGGTAAATGACCGACGAAAGTAAACGGCTATGTAGCCAACCGGAGAATGTTTGTAGCCAACCGTTCAATTCGATTATTCATTTTTATATCAAAGTTTTCAGTGCCATTGGATTTTGGGCTATCTTAAATGAAATTTAGGAATTCGAACCACCGACTAAGCACGTCACGAAATGAAAAACACAATTAAGCTTGCCTTATTTTCAGCTGTTGTCATTGGGTACATCACCAGCTGCACTCCTTCAACAAAAGAGACCAATGACGGCCAAAGTGAGTTTGTCGAGAACCCACCTGCTGAAGGCTTCGATGAAAAAAACTCAGATCCTGTTGCCATTAAACTTGCCGATGATGTGATGACCAGCATGGGAGGGCGAAACAACTGGGACGCCACCCGGTTCCTTGCATGGAATTTCTTTGGTGCCCGCAAGCACCTATGGGACAAGCAAACTGGTGATGTGAGAATTGAGGCACCAAGAGACTCCACCATTATTTTAATGAACATCAATACCATGACAGGCCGGGTAATGAAGAAAGGCCAGGAGTTTACCAGCCCCGACTCCCTTTCAAAATATCTTGAGAGAGGCAAGTCCTGGTGGATCAATGACTCCTACTGGCTTTTCATGCCATTTAAGCTAAAAGACAGCGGCGTAACTCTGCAATACGTTGGCGAAGACACAACAATGGATGGCCGCAACGCCCATGTGCTAAGCCTGCTGTTTAAAGGAGTGGGTGTGACGCCCGACAACGGCTACAAAGTATATGTTGATATGGAACAAAGCCTGATAACTCAATGGGCTTACTACAAAGATGCCTATCAGGACGAGCCTAACTTTGTGCTTCCATGGGTCAACTACAAGCCCTATGGTAAAATTCTTCTATCCGGTGACAGAGGTCAGCGACAAATCACTGAGATAAGCGTTTTGGAGACTGTTCCGGAAGGGTCATTCACTGAGTTTAGCCCAATAATCCTGTAGTTTATTGAATCAATGCGTCATTCAAAGCCCGGTTGGTCAACTAAAGCTTTCTGCTGCTGGGGGTTACCTATTGCGGATTGACTTTATTAATGAGCAGGAAGTTTGTTCTCTTCCAACCGATTCTCTGTTAAAAGAGTCTGTTAAGCAGCTTCAAGCCTATTTTAATGGTAAGCTTGAGTTTTTTGATCTGCCGCTGAAGCCTATCGGAACTGATTTTCAGTTGCGGGTTTGGGAGGCATTGGGAAAGATACCTTACGGTACCAGCTGGTCTTATCTTCAGCAAGCTACTTTTTTGGGAGATGCGAAGTGTATCAGAGCAGCAGCAAGTGCCAACGGAAAAAACCCTTTGCCAATCGTTATTCCTTGCCATAGGGTGATTGGAACAGATCAAAAGTTGGTTGGATTTGGCGGCGGGCTGTGGAGAAAAGAGTTGCTTTTAGGTCATGAAAAACACCCTAATTACCAGTACAAACAGGGTATGATTAAGTTTTAACCGTTAGCAGCATTATATTTTTGATTACATTTGAACCAATATTTGACCAGCTATACTTGTTTTCGAGTATTTTTGATGAAAATCTACCTGCTTCCTACGATTCGTTTTCGAATGAATTAATTTGGCATTATTAGTGCAGAGAGGGATAAGTAAAGGATCACGGTATGTTTAAAAAGACCTTAGTTTCGCTGGTACTATTCACGATAGGCGTTTTCATGGCGCTTTTCCGTGCCGACTTGTCGCTTGAAGACCTATCGATAAAGTATGCAGGAAGAACGTCCCGATTCGTGAAAATTGATGGCCAGCCTATTCACTATAAATCGGAAGGAAAAGGATTTCCAATCATTCTTCTTCATGGCACTGCCTCATCGCTGCAAACCTGGGACAAGTGGTCGCAGGAGCTTTCGCAGTATTATCAGGTGGTGCGCATCGATCTCCCTGGTTTTGGACTAACAGGCCCATTCCCGGACAATGACTATTCCATGAAACACTACAGTGAGTTTCTGGAGAAATTCATTAGCACTGTGGGGTTGGGTCGTTGCTATATTGCTGGTAACTCTCTCGGCGGGGAAATTGCGTGGAATTTTACCATCGATTATCCCGAAAGAGTTGAAAAGCTGATTCTGATCGATGCAGCCGGCTATCCAAATGATGCCCCCCCACCATTTATTTTCAGGCTCGCCAAGGCACCAGGCTTCAATACATTTCTGAGGTTTTCAACGCCAAGGTTTATGGTGAGAAACAATCTCGAAGAGGTGTACTATGACGACTCGAAAATTGATGAAGACCTTGTGGAAAGGTACCAATCCCTTTGCCGCAGAGAAGGCAATCGCCGGGCTTTCATATACCGAATGAATACTGCACATATAGACAGAAGCGATGAGCTTTCGAAAATAAAACAGAAAACCTTGATTCAATGGGGAAAGCACGACAAATGGATTCCGTACAACGTAGCTGACTCCTTTGCTACAAGTATTTCTCACTCAGTTGTAAAGATTTATGAGAATGCCGGTCACGTTCCTATGGAAGAAATTCCTGAGGAAACTGTAGCCGACGCCATTCAGTTTCTTCAGGAAGATTCTCCGTTCCATTTCCCTTTCATCTTTGCTAATTCTCAGGAAGTGAGAAGAGGTAATAATCGATAGGAAAACGACCCATTCAAGAGTTATTTTCTGTAATCAAGGGCTGGCGGCCTGTTGCCCAACAAAGGGTCGTAAACAAAGTCAGTGCCTCTTTTAGTGTTAAACTCTGCCTTGGCCTGCTCAAGTACTTTAGGGGATTTGAACAGATCGTAGCCTGTTATGGCCATCGCCTTTGCAGCCACCATCATTCCCTTAACACCGATTGACGTGCCGCCACTGGCAACTGCCTGCCAACTATGAGCCGCAGTGCCCGGCACCCAGGTAGCTGCGGCAAGGCCTACGGTGGGCACGTTCCAGCTAACATCGCCTACATCGGTAGAAGCGCTTCCAGCCCTCATCTCATAGGGCATGATTTTTTGTGTGTAATCCAGCGGCATGGCACTCTTGCCAAGCGTAGTAGATAGTTTTTCAGCAAAAGCTTTTTCCTCGGCAGAGTAGGTGTAGCCTCCTACTTTTTCCAGGTTAGTCTGCATGATTTTGGCCAGCGTTTCGTTGGGCAACAGGCTGTAAACACCTCCGGTTACTTCTATTTCGACCCTTGTATCTGTGCCGAGGGCAGCCCCTTTAGCGGCGTTTTCCAGGCGGTTCCACATGTCCTTTACTTCGTCGTTGTCTTTATGGCGAACATAATAGTAGGCCTCCGCAAAGTCAGGAACAACGTTCGGCGCTGTGCCACCATTGGTAATCACGTAATGTATCCTTGCATCCTCTTTAATATGCTCTCTCATCATGTTCACCATCATGTCCATAGCTTCCACGGCGTCCAACGCTGACCGTCCTCTTTCGGGAGCCGCCGCCGCATGAGAGGCAATTCCATAAAATCTGAACTTGCCAGTTTTGTTGGCCAATGATGTACCAGGGCTGGCGCTGTTCACACTTGCGGGGTGCCAGTTAATGACGGCATCCACATCGTTGAATAAGCCTTCTCTCACCATGTACACCTTTCCTGAGCCGCCCTCCTCGGCTGGCGTACCATAAAATCTGATGGTGCCGGAGTTCTTGGAGGAAGCCAGCCAATCTTTAAGAGAAATAGCGGCAGCGGCAGATGCCACCCCAAACAAATGATGCCCGCATGCATGGCCAGCTATTCCCCCCTCTATCGGAGACTTCTCCGGTACAGCCGCCTGGCTAAGTCCTGGCAGGGCATCAAATTCGCCAAGTATGGCTATCACGGGCTTGCCATTTCCGAAACTAGCCGTGAAAGCAGTTGGAATGCCGGCAACGCCGCTTTCGACCTTAAAGCCTGCATCTGCCAACACTTTTTGCAAAGCCTCTGAGCTCTTGTATTCCTGATAGCCAACTTCAGCGTACGACCAGATGTCGAGAGCAGTTTTGCTATATAAATCCTCTTTCTGATCAATGTTGCGCATGATATTATCCTTGTCTTTTTGGGCAAAGCCTGTTACGGCTAACGACAAAAGAAAAACGACTGGTAGAATCCTCTTCATAGTGATAGGTTTAATTGATTGGATAAAATAAGCAGGAAAAGCCGCACCAAAAAATAGCACTTTCGTCTAAGGTCGAAAAAGTAAATACAAGGCGCCAATGCAACCCCGGGCATATTTTGGCGTCTTTAATTTATTTCCATCAAAGACTCATCATGTTTAAGAACTACCTCAAACTCACCGTCCGAAACCTGCGTCGCAACAAGCTTTACGTTTTCATCAACGTGCTGGGGCTCGGAATCTCCATGGCCTGCTGCATCATCGCCTACCTGAATACCCGGTTTGCCTATGATTTTGACAAACAGCATGTTAACAGGGAAAACATCTACAAAGTGCAAATCAACAAAGACGTGCAAGGGCAGCCTGTTCCCTATGGCATCACACCTGTTGCATTGGGGCCAAGAATAACTCAGGACGTCCCCCAGGTAGATGAAGTAGTGAGGGTTACTGGCGATTCTTATATATTAAAGGTCGACCGAAAGGTTTTCAACAGGTACATAACATTTGCAGACCCCAACTTCTTTGACGTTTTCTCTTTCAAAATGAAGGAGGGTTCTTTCGACAGTTTTCATAATAAGTCGCAGCTCCTCCTTTCTGAAGAAATGGCCACAGCCTATTTTGGTGACGAAAGCGCCACTGGTAAGATTATTACCCTGGTGACATCCGATGAAAAAACCAGGGAGTTTATTGTGGGTGGAGTACTCGAAAGCATGCCTGAGAACTCAACCTTTCGGTTTGACGCTATCACTGTTTTTGAAAACTTCCTGGATCTCAACAAAATAGCCAATAATAGCTGGACTAGTTTTGTCGGCGGCACGTTTCTTTTCTCAAAAAATGGCTTTGCTCCTGACGAAGTAGCTTCCTTTCTTACCAAATATGTGCCGGAACAAAATCAGGCCAGGCCCGATTGGCTGATAGGGTCGTTTTATTTGGAGCACATGCCAGACATGCCTTTCTCCGGCCGGGATATCTATTCGTACTGGTTTCCTCAAGCCATGCACCCGGCGGCCATTATTGCTCCCATTGTGATGTCGGCACTCATACTTCTCATCGCATGCTTCAATTTTACTAACACCTCCATTGCCACCTCCAGCAAGCGACTTAAGGAGATCGGTATCAGAAAAGTAATTGGCGGCAACAGGCAGCAGCTTATTATGCAATTTATGGCCGAAAACCTTGTTCTGTGCTTATTGGCCATTGTAGTTGCTCTGGGCCTTGCTTCGTTTCTTGTGCCTGCCTACAGTGCTATGTGGGAAGGCATGACGCTGACACTCGACCTCTCTCAAAACACCGAGATTTACCTGTTTCTGGTTGGCCTTATGATATTGACAGCGATTATCGCTGGAGCCTACCCATCGATTTATGTGAGCCGCTACGAACCGGTGAAGATCTTGAGAGGCAACCTGAAAGTAGGTACCACAAGTTCTCTTTCACGAGGGCTGTTGATGATGCAATTTGCCTTCACTATTATGGCCCTGGTGGCAAGTATGGCCTTTTATCAAAATGCCATTTTTCAGGAGAATGCCGACATGGGGTTTGAAAAGGAAAGCGTAATAGGCGCCAGGGTGAGTTCGCTGCAGGAATACACCACGCTAAGATCGGCGATGGAAAAGAACCCCGACATCGTTAGCCTGGCGGCCTCTGCCAGTCATATTGGTTTTTGGAACTACGGCAGAACTATCAAATCGGGTGATGTGGAACGGGAAGTGATGATGATGGACTTTGGCCCCGAGTACTTCGAAACCATGGATTTGGAAATGGCTGAAGGGAGGCCTTTTGGAAAAGACCTTGCCGAAAGCGACAGACTTGGTTCCATCATTGTTAACGAAAAGTTTGTGGAGGCGTTTGGTTGGAAGGAAGCTGTCGGCCAAAGAGTATCCATCAGCGATACGCTCCACTTAACTGTGGTTGGCGTGATCAAAAATTTTTATTCCGACAACTTCTTTTCCCCTATTGAGCCCTATGCCTTCAGGCTTTCCAGAGAAGATAATGTCAACTTTCTCATCGCTCGGGTAGCAGGAGACAAAATTGTAGAGAGTTACAAGGCCATGGAACAAAACTGGCTGGACCTGTTTCCAGACAAGCCCTTCAACGGCTTTTACCAGGAGGATACTCTCAAAGAAGCCCATGAAGTCAATGCAAATATTGTCATCATCTTCGTTTTTCTTGGCGTCGTCAGCGTGTTGCTGTCGGTGATTGGCCTATTTACCCTCATATCACTTAATGTGATCAAGCGGGTGAAAGAAATTGGCATAAGAAAGGTGATGGGAGCCGAAATTCCGCAGATTCTTTGGCTCATAAGCAAAAGCTTTCTTTTAATGGTGGTGGTAGCCAGCGCCTTGGGTGCAGTAGGCGGCTACTATCTCACCGACATGTTGATCGAATCCATTTTTAAGTTCTATAAACCAATTGGGCCGGTCAGCTTTCTTGTGCCGTTTCTTATCATTATGGCTGTTGCAGGATCTACCTCCTTTTTGAGAGTTTTTGCTGCGGCAAGGAAAAATCCGGTTGACAGTTTGAGGTACGAATAGACCGGCTCCCTATGGAGGCAGTTGTCCTTAAAACGACCCTGGTTGATGAAACCTTACATTCCAACACGAGCTGGGTGCTTTGGTCAGATGATTTATGGCAAAAATCTTTAAATCGGAGGTTTATCATGCTTTAACCAGCCTTATGCAACCTTCTGAAAAAGAGGTGGATAAATTATTTTGTCTCAGCTACGCCTCTTATAAGTTGAAGCAAACGATTGCAATGAATTGTTTTGAATATTTCTTACATTATTTATAATTATTCTGTTTGTATTAGTAATTTTGCACTGAAACAAAACGATGTGTTGTTTCGTTATGGTAACTGTAATATTAAGAGTGAGGTGTTTATGAATTTTGGCGCAACGCTAAACAACAATGGTTGGCAACTGTCAACAGGAAATAAGAAGACGAAGGGAGTTATTAAAATGTTTGGTTCCAGAAAAAATGTTTCGGCCCTTGTGGCTATTCTTTTAGGAGTACTAATCGTGTCTTTAGCCATCAATGTTAAGGAGACTCCACAATCTCAGGCAAAGGTTTACTCTCAAATGAAGTAAACCGAACGGTTACCGACCTATTATTTGTCGGGAAGTAGCATAAGGAGCTTGCCACTAGTGGTGAGCTCTTTTTTGTTGATGGTCATCTTCCTGAACTTCCCCTCTACATACATTTGGGCCTGGTCATCGTAATGTCTGCTGTGAAAAACGCCGCTCTGGCCAGTGGGCAAAATGCTCTCCGAGTTTTCTATGTCTGAAAAATCGACAACTCGCCGTGTGCTTGGCCCAAACGACACCCTGTACTTGTTTTCGCTTGTGACAGGATAGCCCCAGTTGTTGATCACCTCCTCGCCTGAAGAAACATGGAAATCGCCTACGTTTAAAACCTTTCCCAGCAGCGGCACCACCCCCAGGGCATGGTTATGTGTTAGCGTATGGATATTCTCCCATTTCCATTTGTCGATGTTCTTCCCCAGGTCGTCTTCCAGCGAGGCCACTGCACTTATGAGCGCTCCGTAAATCACATCCTGCCGGGGTTCAACAGTTTTCTTGTCGGCATTGTACCACCAGGAAGAACTATCGTTGGCAATGAGAAGTGGAAAGGTTCGCTTCCTGAGGTCAGTAGTTGACATGAAGAGGTCAAACTTGTCCTGGCCCAACTCATCTTTCATTGCATTTTCCAAAATGGTGTACAGCCACCTGGTGTAGATAATCGGCGCAGCACTTTGCCCACCAAACTTGCCATCCCAGGCTCGCAGCAGCTCGAGTGCTTTTTGATCATTTCCTAATAAAGATGCGTTCGCCATTGCCGTTAGCAGCACGCCAATATTTTGAGTCACAGCTGGCGAAGTCTCATCCATCAGCATTTTTTTTACATCCTCGCTATCCCAATCGTTTTTGCTGTCGATCAGTTGCCTTATCCTTCTGGCCCTGTCCTCCGGCAAATAGTAGCCCGGGTAATAGTAACCATTTACACTGTCAGGCTGGTTGTTGGCAGAAAATACATAGCCCATTGGTGGGTTCACAGAATGGGGATTCTCGGCAAAATCGAAGTAGCCAAGCGGGTCATCTTCCCCTGTGGATCCGTTAAGAATGGTGAAGGAATTGACGTGCTCTGGCCGTTTTATCAAACGTGCAGTTGCCCACCAGGCCACATTTCCTTTGGCATCTCCGTACATCACATTGAGGCCTGGGGCATGTATAAGCTTGAGAGCGTCGGTAACATCGCCCGGCGACTGCGCATTGTTTAGCTTGCGAGTGGCATCCAGCACCTGATTGGGGAGTTTGTTGTATGTCCACCACATGGCTACCGGATCAGGCCCAACTATCTCGCCCAACACTCCATTGACAACGGGGCCGTGGAGGGAGGTTTTCACTTGAAAAACTATGTCTTCCTCGTCTTTAACTTTGATTATTTCGTCCCGATAGTCAAACCTTTTCCATTCCCCTTTGTAAAGGTACTGATTGCTATCGGCTTCGTTTTCCGTTTCTCTGAAAAAGTCAACATCATCATTTTCGAGCATGGTCAGGCCAACAGCCACCTGACGATTGTGTCCCAAAATTGCGAAGGGGTAGCCAGCCAGGTGGTAACCGTAAAGTTGAAAGTCGGGCGTTTCCAGATACGCCTCGTACCACACAGAAGGCTGAGAGAATCCAATATGAGGGTCATTGGCAAAAAGCACCTTGCCAGACTTTGTCTTTGACGGCCCCAATACCCAACCGTTGCTGCCTATGAAAGGAGACACTGGCAATTGGTTAAGCATTTCCAGCAGCATAGCGGAAGACTTTTCATTCAAGCCAATGGGATCTCCAAAATAGCTCGGGATCATTTGTCTGGTGGTGTCTGCTTTTAGCCCCAGGTCTTTCAGGTAGCTGGCACCGAGTTCGGCATTAATAAAGCTCACCAGTGGGTCGGTTTTATGCGCCGCTGCAAAACTAAACGACATATAACCTACGGCGTTATAAATATCCTCCAGGGTAAAAGGCGTTTTTTCAATACCAAGCAGCTCATACTCCAAGGGTGTTGGGCCCTTTTCCAAAAATTCATTGATCCCTCTGAGATAAGCCTCTGCTTCTTTCAGCGTGGGGTTAGTGGTTTGGGTTCGCAGCTTCTGCGCCGCTTCCTGCGAGGAAAGATGTATTCCCAACGTGCGAAAAAACTTATCGGTCGGCAAAAGATCTTTCCCAAGTATTTCCGACAACTTCCCTGGCGCAATCCTCCTCACCAGCTCCATTTGAAACAGCCTCTCCTGGGCATGAAGGTAGCCCATGGCCAAGTAGAGATCACCTTTGTTTTCCGCATAGATGTGCGGAATGCCATAGCTGTCAAACCACACCTCCGCTTTGTTTTCAAGCGGGCTTAGGGTCAAGTCGCCCTTGTATTTTGGCTTAATGTGCTGCAGATAAAAATATAAGGAGATGACTAGTAAAATAATCAAGACCAGGATGCCCTTCAGTAGCCTCTTGATGGTTTTCATGTGTATATAATTTGTTTCTCAGCGGCCACATGGAATAGCTTTTACCAATGAGAATGAATATTTAGCTTTTTGATCCACTTATTCATTTCCGTTGGGTATGGTATTCCTTATGGCTATTTCATGTGGGTGGTTTTTTGAAATTTAAGGGTTTTTGAATTTATTCCATCAGACAGCTCACTATTTGCTGAAAAGACAGGTCTATATTATCTGTCAAATAATACTTCCGCTGAAAAATTCAAACGCATAAACGACCACGTTTTTGTCTATCTTCCAAAAGTAAACCAACCCAAGTATGAAAAAAACTGTATACACTGGCCTTTTGGCCCTATTAATGCTTACCTGCCAATCGTGGATTTCGCCAGCGCCTGCTGGTTCGAAGCTGAAAACAAAAGCCTATCAATTGGCCGAAAAGGTAGAGCCCAAAGTCATCGATTGGAGACACGACATACATGAGCACCCTGAGCTATCAAACAGAGAGTTTAAAACTGCCGAAAAAATTGCAGCCCACTTAAAAAGCCTCGGTATGGAGGTAAAAACCGGTGTGGCTATTACCGGCGTTGTCGGAACACTGGTGGGAGGAAAGCCCGGCCCGGTAGTGGCCCTTAGGGCGGACATGGATGCCCTTCCGGTGCCTGAAAGAAACGACCTTCCCTGGAAATCAAAGGTAATGGGAGAGTACAACGGCCAGTCAGTTCCGGTGATGCACGCCTGCGGACACGACACCCACGTGGCGATTCTGATGGGCGTGGCCGAGGTGCTGAGCCAAATGAAGAGCGAATTAAAAGGCACCGTAAAGTTCATCTTCCAGCCTGCCGAGGAAGGTGCGCCGGAAGGTGAAGAGGGTGGCGCCGAACTGATGGTGAAGGAAGGGGTGCTGGAAAACCCAAAAGTGGATGCCATCTTTGGTTTGCACATCAACTCAGCCACCGAAGTAGGAAGCATTCGCTATAAGCCAGGCGGAGCCTTGGCCAGCGTAAACAGTTTTACCATCAAAGTGAAGGGGCGCCAGGCGCACGGCTCTGCTCCATGGAGCAGCATCGACCCGGTGGTGACTGCCGCTCAGATCATCAACAATGCTCAAACCATCGTGAGCCGAAACATGATGCTGACCAAGGAAGCTGCCGTTGTCACCTTTGGTAGTATACATGGTGGCGTGCGAAGCAATATCATTCCTGAAGAAGTGACGCTCGTGGGCACTATCCGGGCGCTGGACAATGGCATGAGAGACCAGATTCACGAGAGATTACGTTCCATCGCCACGCATACAGCCGAAGGCATGGGTGCTACTGCCGAAGTTATCATCGACAAGGGATATCCCATCACCTACAACGATCCCGCACTAACAGCCAAAATGCTTCCGAGCCTTGAGGAAGTGGCAGGCAAAGAAAATGTGATTTTGTCGGCCGCCAGCACAGGTGCTGAAGACTTTTCATTCTTTCAGGAAAAAGTGCCTGGCTTTTTCATTTTTCTGGGAGGTATGCCAAAGGGGCAGGACGCCTCAAAAGTGGCCTCTCACCACACGCCTGATTTTTATGTAGACGATGAAGGAATGCTGCTGGGTATAAAGTCTCTTTGCGCTCTAACGCTTGACTACATGGAGAGCCCAAAATAAGTTTCAGTCCGGCTGTGGTAGGTTTTTTCCACCGCAGCCGGACTCCCTCACAAGGTTTCTCTTTTGAAACAACAGCTTCTTCAAATGGATATTGACAAGTACTTAGACAGGATAGACGTTTCAGTCAGGGAGGCTCCAGGTGCCCGTTTCCTCAAGCACCTTCATTATCAGCATTTGCTACATATTCCATTCGAAAACCTTGATATTCACTGGGGCAAGGAAATCCTGCTTGATACCGAGAGGTTGTATAAAAAAATAATTGAGCAAAAACGAGGTGGTTTCTGCTACGAGCTCAACGGTCTTTTCTACTCATTGCTTTCCCAGCTGGGGTTTACCTGCTATATGGCTTCGGCCAGAATACCAAAGCCTGACGGAAAACTCTCTCCCGAATTCGAGCACATGTGCATTTTGGTGCAGTTGGAAGGTGAGGTGTTTCTTTGCGACGTGGGCTATGGCAAAGGGCCGGTCTATCCCCTCAAAGTGCTGGAAGAGAACATGCAAATGAGCCTCAACCAGTTTTACCGAGTCAGGAAGAAAGATGATGTTGGTTGGTGGCTGGATGAATCGGATGACGGTCAATCCTTTGAGGAAAAATACCTCTTCTCACCAAAAAGAAGAACACTTATAGAGTTTATCCCCCGTTGCGTTTATCAGCAAACTGACCCTGAAAGTCATTTCAGAAAAGGAAAAATGATTACTCAGGCCACCCCGGATGGCAGAAAAACTTTAACGGAAAAAATGTTGATCGTGAATAGTCGGGGGGAAAGAACCGAGCACTACCTCCTCAACCAGGATGACTTTTACATCAAACTGGAAGAACACTTCAATATTCGCCGCTCTACAAGTTAGGCTTTAGCTGCCTTACTAATTGATCGAGCCCTTCTTTGTAAAAAGCATAAACTCTCTTTTGTTGCTGCGCCGGATCTTCGATGTCAAAAAGAGACTCTGCAGTTAAAACAGCGCCCAGCCAGTCTTTCTCGTGCCATTTGCCATGACTCATGGGTATAAGCTTATCTCTTGAAGGGTATGGCCAGGGAGAAAGGTAGAAGTACGGCTGATCATAGAATTGATCGCCAGGAGACATGCCTATACCAATACTGCTGGTCGTTTCCGGATCGCCTGTGTCATTCAGAATAATGAGTGCAGCTATATCGAAATGATGCGGCCAACACCTCACGTCTGTGGACTGTGGGAACTCCCTTTTCAGCGGCCGTAAAATATGATCAGCGTTGTGAAAATACCAGGCAAGCTCTTCGAAAGCCCGGGCGTCCTTTTGCTCAAATGGCTTTCCATGGGCTGTGGGGTAATCAGGAGTTTCATACGGAAGGTTGATGGCGAACTGGCCCGTATCCAGCCCCAACCCTTCCAGCTGCTCTTCCAGCCAAACCATCGACTGGGCCTGCGTTTTCCCTTTGAGGTCATATTCCCCTATCGTCTTTACCTCGTCGTCGACCAAATGAATGGACAGATTAGCCAGATCCAAAGAAACCCGAAATTTAGTTGAGCCCTCTACCCAATTACCGGCCAGCCTTTGGAATTGCGGCACCCACACGAGGTTGGCATGTTTGTCGTCCTTCACCCTGGGAAGGTATATTCGTCCCACAACAGACACCTGCTGAACGGCCTGATGTAACTGTTTTCGGGCAACACTCAGGGCCTCAAAATTTTGGTAGGTTAGCGGTTTCCACGCAATGGTATCCATATTCACGACAAGTTAACGAATCGGCTATTGATTCAAAATCAAGCATTTGTTAATTGATTGTCAACAATGCCCTTTGCTGGATGCTGGTGACATGTCCAACACCTCCGCCCTTTCCGCTAATGTTAGGAGGCAGGCTTTGTCAGCGCACAAAAAAAGCCCGGTCAGTGACGGGCTTTTAATTGGTTATAGGTTAGTTTAGTTCATTTTTTATATTTCATCGCCTTCTGTCTCAGCAATGTTCTGTCTGAAGTAATTGCTGGATCGGAATAGATATTCGCCGAAAGCTCTGAAATCACTTTTCTGCTGAAGCCAAGCTTCTCCGCCACATCTTCGCAAAATTTGATCTCGCTCAGAAACACTTCGTTGTCAACCTTCATCAACTGCACAACATTGTAGAGCAATTCGAATCTATCGTCGTCGCTAAGGCTGTCTGGAATATTCAGATCCAAAGGATTTTCCAGAAGCTCTTCAATCTGCTTGTGGCTTAGTCCACCAGATTCACCAATTAAAAAAATCAACTCTCTTTCCTTATCAGCCAAATCATCGTCAGCTGACGCAAGTTGGATTAGTGCACTTATGTGTGTTTTGATACTCATGGATTAAATGTGATTCGTAAATAACTTGTTTTGAGTGGTAAGCCTTTATGCTGTTTCAAATTAAATAAAAACCCTGAAGTACACAACATTCAGTTTGAAGAGGGTCGATTTAGGCTGGTAAGTCTGGCCGCCCTAACCGCTCTTCTTTGTACAATAATAAAACAGATATTCTGATTTTTGACATAAAACCTCTGTTTTCATAAGTAAAGCGTCTGAAACAAGCCGTCTTGGTTCGCTAATTCTGATTTTTGTAGTATATTCATTCTCTGACCTGTGGTGGTGCTTCCCATGAATAGCGGAGCAAGTCTTCATCCTATACAAAGGGAGAATACTTGCTGGATTCGAGAGAATTTTTTGACCTGATAGCCGATATCGGGAGCACCGGTTAACGATTAATTTTCTGTTACTATTTTTTAAATCAATACCATGCAAGAGCTGATAAAGATCGCTTGTGCTGAGATTGGCGTAAAGGAAATTCCAGGGCAGGCACACAATGCACGCATTCTCCAGTACGCCAGTGAGGCGGGATTCCAGGACGTAAAGGACGATGAAACTGCCTGGTGCAGTATTTTTTTGAGCTGGTGCTGCCTGAAGGCGGGCCTCAAGCGGAGCACTAAGCTGAACGCCCGGAGCTGGCTGGCCGTGGGCACCGTGACTATGCAACCCGAGCCCGGAGACATCATCGTTTACTGGCGCAAGGCCATCGAATCGTGGGAAGGCCATGTCGGGATTTACATGGGCACCTCCTCCGATGGCAGCCGCTGCTACACCCTGGGTGGTAACCAGGCCAATATGGTATCCATTTCTGGTTTCGACTCCTCCAAAGTGCTTGGCTATCGCAGGCTCACCACCGAAAAACAATTCATTCTTCCTAAGCCTCCTCTTAAAAAGGGCAACAAGGGAGTGGCCGTGGTGCAGCTGCAGGATGCCCTGAAAATCGCTGGCTTCGATGCCGGCACTTCTGATGGCTTTTTTGGTGACAAAACAGCCGAAGCCCTGCGCATGATGCAAAGCCAGAGTGGCTTCCTCAAAATTGACGGCGTGTATGGCGCAAAAACCAAAGACTATCTCGAATCTCTTCTTCAAGCATAACCTTTCCTACCATGGCAAAAACTAACAAATCAACCTCATTTGGGTTTAGAAACCTCGTATTTGAAGGCGGCGGTGTAAAAGGCATCGCCTATGGCGGTGCGCTCGATGAGCTGCAAAAGCTGGGCATGCTCGATCACCTGCAGCGGGTGGCCGGCACCTCCGCCGGCGCTATCAATGCCTGCACGTTGGCCCTGGGTTGCACGCCTGCGCAGGTAGGCGAGCTGATCAGCACCACCAACTTTGCCGATTTTCAGGATGGCAACGGGCTGATTGGCAACGCCATGCGGATGTTCAACAAGTTCGGCTGGTACAAAGGCGACGACTTTATGGACTGGATTGGCGAGGTCGTGAAAAAGCAAACCGGTACCAAAGACTTCACTTTCGGCGACCTCGACGATGCCATCAAAGGCGGCAACACAGCCTTCAAATACCTCTACATGGCCGTGACCAACCTGTCGGAACAAAAAGCGGAGGTATTTTCGCATGAAAATGAGGCTCATAAGTCGATCCCGGTCAGAAGAGTCGTGCGCATGTCGATGTCGCTGCCGGTGTTTTTTGCGGCGTTCAAAAACGGCAACAATGTGATGGTCGATGGCGGCGTGAGCTACAACTACCCGGTTAACTTGTTTGACAAGCCGGAGTACGTTTCCAACCCTGTTAACTCTCTGGCCGGTAAGGACGGAAGCATTCTCAACATGGAAACCCTCGGCTTCCGGCTCGACAGCAAAGACGTGATTACCTATGCGAAACGTGACTGGGCCACGCCGCCGGCCGATGTCAAAAACCTGAAAACCTACGCCGTGGCCCTCCTCGACTTTATGATGGAGGCCGCCAACAAAGCCCACCTCCAGGGGGAAGACTGGAACAGGACGGTGTTCATTGATACCCTCGATGTGCGCACCTCAGATTTCAGCTTGCCTGCCCACAAAATCGACGAGCTGACAAAAAGTGGCACCAAGGCCGTGAAAGATTATTTTGACTGGCGGTTTATCAAGGCGGAGAGCCCGTGGAAGGATCATCCGGTGGTGTGAAGCATAGCTGCTTCAGGACATACCTTTGAATACATAAAGGATTTGTGTTTTATATGAAATGTTGGTAGCCTCTACCATTTGCAACAGTTATTAGGTCAAATCTTACACTATTTCTTTCACATAAAATTACGCTACAATTGAAACTAAAGTGTCCTTAGGAATTCAAAGATACCTAAACAAAGAAGCGAAATAGATTGCGAAACCAGGACCTAATGAGGGTGAGTTATTCTTGAATTAATGGCTTTGCTGTATTTTTGATTTCTTCGACATAGCTGTCCAACGGCTCGCCATATTCAATTACCCTGGCAAGGCTGCTATCCTCAAAATCATGCAAGACATCTAGCGCCTTACCGAAGGCTGAAAGAAGAGATTTACCCGTTGGCCTGGCTATAATGAAGTCCAGCTTAAGGTTATCCTTTTTAATTATCTCCTCCAGATTTCTAACAACACCTATCTGCTGTTGAATCTTCCTTTTGATCGAATCCTCTCTTTGTAAATCAAAGCTTAGCGGGGTTATCAAATTGAAGGTTCCATTTTGCCAGCCATAGTCAAACTTCTCCTTAAAAAACTTTCCACGAACCTCTATGACTTCACGCAAATACCTTCCGGTCGATTCCTTGAAAGAGTTTCGAGCTTTGGTGTGAAATTGTTGTAGTATTTTCTGTTCGTTGACATGATCCTTAATTTCAACAGTCTTGTAATTCTTGAAATATAAATTTTCGTAGTAGATGACAAGGCTTTCTCGGTTGTTTGGCACAAACCCACTTTTCAACTCTGAAAATCTGATCGCAGAAGAATCAGGAACAATAAACTCTGCATTGATCAGCTCTGCAAGATCATTGCTAGAAAAGCCTAGCTCTTCTTTGACTAATCTATAATTCAGGACATTGACCTTCTCCTCGTATTTTTTTAATACCTTTTTTATGAAAGTAGCGTCAAAATCAACTTGAAAATGACTCAATTTCGAGAAGCTATCTGGAAAACTGATCTGAAAACGGCGATCCTCTGAAAAGAAAAACAAAAGTGCAACCGGGTATCTCTCTCCCGTAATTTGAGAGTGCTGATATGTTATGACACTATATTGAAACGGCTGCCTCACTGCTTAAAAAAGGTTGTTCAATGACTTAACAAACGCAGGGATTTTGTCTTTCTGTGCTGAAAGATAAGGTATTACTCTGTCAAAATCATCAGATCTTATCCCTATCGACAAAAGTCTTTCCTTTAACTTTTCCAAAATCCGGAGATCCAACCGTGCTAACGAATAAGAAAACTCTTCATATTTTAATGGCATATGCATCCTAGATCTAAGCTTTTTCAACGGAGGAATCAATAAATGTGATCGAAGCCGTGAATTATTATAAAAACTAGAAAAGTCATTTCTTTTAATCTCCTCGGTAATTGATTTGATCATTTCAGGAAAGGATAGCTCATGATCAATAATCATATATTCATCATTCCATGTAAGCAAGTTTGGCTTTCTTAATGTTCGATCCATGTTATAAATAAGCATGTCGAACCCAAACAGTCGTTCCAATTCCCACCCTTCCAGCTTCTTCCCTAAGTAATTACTGTCAGCTATTTTGGCACCGTCGTGGTAGACAGTACCGTAGTGATAGTATTCTCCGCTATCAAGAATTCTCTGTCTTATATGAACTGGGATGGATTGAAGGATGTCATCTCCAAAATGCACGATAGCGGACTTCGGCTGTGGAATTTCAAATTCATTGGCAATCATCCAAGCGATGCACTCCTTTGAGATTGGATAATATTGACGGTTGTCATTAGCTGAAAATATTTTGACAACATAAGGAAAGATATTATCCCCCATCACCGAAAACACCAATGGCCTTGTGGTGCCACCAGTAAGCTGGACGTCCTCATAAGCTATTGCCTCATAAATCGGAATAAGATCAGCCAATAGTTAGTTTTACCATAGGTTTAGTTCGTAAAATAGTTACAATTATTGAAAATCATATCCATATTTCAATTGTCAACTAAAAAGATATCGTCGATGGCTGTTACAGAATGTTGCAGAGCATACTTGAAATCACTCTAGTACCTTCCACCGCTACAATAAACTCTAACCATTCTCTCCCAGAAATTCTTTACCTTATCCAGCGTCAATTCGATTCGAGCCAGAAAGGCGTCTGCGAGGCACTAAGGCTCTTAAAAATGAGCAGGCTCTCGTTGGGGAGACCTCTCCCTCCTTCGTCGGTTCGGGGTGACGTGTACTAATGATGATTATGCTTTAAACCACCTACTTATGAAAAAACATCTTCTCACCCTTCTCTTTGCTTTCATGGCCATCGGTTTTGCTGCTGCGCAAACGGCCACTCCCCTGCGCATCGTGGTGCTGGGCGCCCATCCCGACGACTGCGACCAGGATGAAGGTGGCACCGCCATCCTGTTTGCCAAAATGGGCCACCAGGTCAAATTTGTTTCCCTTACCAATGGAGATGCCGGCCACCAAACCACCGGTGGTGGTGCCCTCGCCAAACGCAGAATTGCCGAAGCACAGGAAGCAGCCAAACGCTTTGGCATTGCTGAATACGTAGTACTAGGCAACCACGACGGCGAGCTGGTTCCGAGTCTGGATGTTCGCCTGCAGGTAATCAGGGAAATCCGCAAGTGGAATGCCGACATCGTGATTGCTCCCCGGCCCAACGACTACCACCCCGACCATCGCTACACGGGTGTGCTGGTGCAGGATGCAGCCTACATGGTGGCAGTGCCCAATATTGCCCCGGAAGTGCCCGCACTTAAGAAGAATCCTGTTTTTCTCTATGGATACGATCACTTCCAAAAACCCAACCCCTTCCGGCCAGACATTGCGGTAGACATTACCGAGGTAACGGAGCAAAAAGGCTATGCGCTGGACGCCCACGTGTCGCAGTTTTACGAGTGGTTGCCATGGATCGGCGGCTATGCCGATCAGGTGCCCGAAGGCGCTGAAGCAAGAAAAGCCTGGCTGACCAAGAGATCGATCAGACCGCCTTCGGAAGAAGCAAAAAAGGCCATTGAAAAATGGTATGGCAAAGACCGGGTGGCCAAAGCCACCAATGTAGAAACCTTCGAGATTTGCGAATACGGTCGCCAACCCAACGACGATGAGATAAGGGGGCTGTTCCCTATGCTGAAATAACGTGAACTTTTCTGGCAGTCTTCAGTTTCAATGCTATGATGAAGGTGTTGAAGATTGCCGGGATTATTTTGTTCGGTTTGGTATTGCTGGGAGCTGGGGCTGTTTGGATAGCAAGCGAGCCCTTACCTGAGGGCGAAAAAGGCCCTGCTGCAGAAACCCTGGCAGATAGAATGCTGGCGTCCATGAATTATGAGGCTTATCAGCAGATCAAGACGCTGTCGTGGACGTTTCCTGGCGGTCATCACTATGTTTGGAACAAACCAGACAATATTGTTACTGTGACCTGGGGAGACATGGAAGTAAGATTTTCCCCTGACACTTTCGAAGGCTCAGCTGCGGAAAAAGGGAATCCTCTGGAAGGCGACGAACTACATAATGCCATTCAAACCGCATGGACATATTTTGCCAACGACTCCTTCTGGCTGGTGGCGCCATTCAAAGTGAGAGACCCGGGCACTGAACGGCGACTGGTAGAAACAGCGGAGGGGCCTGCACTTCTGGTCACCTACACCTCGGGTGGAGTTACCCCGGGCGATAGCTACCTCTGGCTGCTAGATGAAAACTTCAAACCCAGCGCCTGGAAGCTCTGGGTGAAGGTGATTCCCATCGGTGGTGTCGAAATCAGCTGGGAAAATTGGCAAAACTATGAAGGCACCTGGCTCGCCAGTTCTCGCAATGCTGGATTTTACCAAATGGAGATAAAAGACATTCGAGTCACCTACTAACCAACAGCTTTATCCCCGGCCTCTTCGCCCTGAGCCCCGTTGCGGTCTGTTCCCTCTCTTCTGCATTCTTTCTTCCTGCATTTGATCCAGTTTCGCTACCTGCTCTTCGGTTAGTACGGTTTTCATCTCAGCTTTTTGCTTGTCATTGATGCTTTTGATCTCGCTTCTTTGGGCCTCCCGCTCTTCTTTACCAGCATCCAAAACGCCTTTGCGCTCTTCGGCATACTTCAAATGAATGGCGTAAAGCTCTTCCGATTGCTGATCGGTGAGATTAAGCTCTTCTTTTAGCCGGGTGGTCATTTCTTTCGCCCGTTCCTCGGGAGTTCGCTGAGCATGTTTTTGAGTTTTTGACGAGCTCTGCTCCTCCTGTGCCATTAGTGAGGTAGCTGCTACCATTACACCAATGAATGTGATTACTATCCTTTTCATGTGTATATAATTTGTTTTTCAACGGGCACATGGAATAGCCAATATAATCTCGAGTTGAGCATGTTTTGAGTTAAGATCTATTCACGCCCATTGAGAATAATACTCGTTATGGCTATTTCATGTTTGTTGTTTTCTAATTAGATACACAAACACAGAAAAGGTTTAATGGAGAGATAAAACTATCTGCTCACGGCGTACATGCCGCCTCCGATAAAAAGAAAAATAGTGCCAATGAAGGCCAGAATGATGGGGCCTATCCAAAGCTCAAAAATGCCGTCGATTCTTATCTTTTCGTAGCCTTCACTTGTGATCACAAATACTTTTACCGGCTCGCCGATATCGTAGGCCGGGGGAGTGGAGGCTACCGAACCCTGCACTTTTTGTTTTTGGCCCTTGTGGGTAAATTCCACCACGGGTATGGAGCCTCCATCGGAACCGTAGGCAAATTCTGTTACCCTTCCTTTCAATTGAAGCGCATGGTTCAGCTCTTCGTTGGTGTCGTAAGCCATAGTGGCACCGATGGCAAACAGAAGAAAAGCCACACCCAGAAATGCCCTGGAAAAAATGTAGAAGACTTTGTCGGGCCTGGGAAAACTGGTGCGGGCAAAAGGTCTTTTTTGATAGCCACTCCCCGAAAGTGGCACTTCTTTCTCCAATGCCTCTACGAGCTTTAGCGCATCTTTAAGCGCTAAGCCAAATTGTTCCTTCACGTACTTAACCGCTTCCAGCTTTTTACCGTCAGCGATTAGCTGATGTATCTTGAATTTGGTGGTTTCAGGAATATTCATGTTAAAATTTACTACGCTTCTTCCTGGTAGTCAACAGTTAAAGCCCAGTAAGTGGTTTGAAAGGTGAAACCTCCTGGTGCATTTTGATGGCTCGTTTTGACAGATAAAGCCCGATAACCAGAGAAACAACGGCACCCAGCCAAATGCCTGGCACATGGTCCATGAAAAGAAAATAGTCCTAGGCACCGTGCAAAATGGTAGCAGCCCCCAGTCCAATGAGTCCAAAAGCAGCCTTTTTATGTTGAAACTTGGCTTTGCCCAAAAAGAAGCCCATGAGCACCGCAAAAGTAGCATGTGCTGGCACAGCGGTAAACATTCGCATAATGGCAATGCCCACGCCACCGTCAAACACATAGAAAAGGTTTTCCACTGTGGCAAATCCCATGCTCACCATGACTGCGTAAATAATACCATCGAAGGGCTCGTTGAATTCTTTATGTGGATAAAGGAAGTACCTTACGAAAAGATATTTGCTTCCTTCCTCAATAAGTGCTACCATGCCAAAGGCATAAAGCGCAAGATCTGAAGAGTTGGTGTGGTCGATATCCACAAAATTATCGGCGATGGAAGAAATCACCAGTGTGAGCACCAGGCTGAGTATGCCAAAAATGAACGCCCGAAGCAAAAGCCCCTTTGGCTCTTTCTCGTGCTTGTCTTTGAGGTAGATAAACAAAATAATGGCTATGCCCGGGGCCAGGGCTAATGCCAGCAATGTAAAAATCATGTTGGTTCGCTAGTTCTATTCGTTATCAATATATCAATCAATTGTTTTATCAGCTATGAATATTTCAAACCGTATCATTCTTGCAAGTCTCGCCGTGTTTCTTGTAGCCGCCATCTCCGGATGCAACAAGCTCAACGACCTTGTCACTTTCAAAATGTCGTATACCTCGGAAGTAACGGTGCCTTCTTCTCTTGGTATCAACCTTCCTCTCGATATTCTTACGCCACCTATTTCTACCGATGCCGAATCGCAGTTTAGCGGCAACAACACCAACAAAAGCCTGGTGAAAGAAATTTATCTCGAAAATGTCGATATTAGTGTAAAAGCTCCTGAAGGCCGGGATCTCAGCTTCTTGTCGTCGCTGCACGTGTATATCAACGCCGACGGACTTGACGAAAAGCTGCTTGCGAGTGCAGAGAATATTCCTGACAATGTGGGCAACACACTTTCGCTGACCACCTCGGGAGAAAATTTCAAGGAGTACATCATTCAGGATACCTATTCGCTCCGGGTAAAGGCCGTCACTGACAAGGTAATTTCTGAAGACGTGGAGCTGAATGTTAAGTCCGGCTTCAAGGTAAAAGCCGGTTTGTTGAACGACTAGAAGTTGGGTGTCGCCTTTTGGAAATGCTAAAATTATTGTAGGCGTGTTACATATGAAACTAACTTACTTTCTGATAATGGCTGTGTTTGTCGGCTGCGCTCCCCGGGAGCTGCCGCATCCGGCGCTAAGTCCGCAGGAAGTAGTTCATATCAACTTTCTGGCCTTGCAACAAAACGACTCTCCGGAGTTGGATCACGGTATAGAGATCGCCTGGAACTTTGCCTCGCCCACTAACAAAGAAAACACAGGGCCTATTGAGCGCTTCAACATCATGGTGCACAACGAAAACTTCAGGCCCCTGATTAATTGCAGGCACTTTGAAATCCGCACTCACTTTCAGGAAAAAAGCGAGGCGGAGTTTCTCGTCCTCATCGAAGACAGTGAAGGCGAGGTGCATAGTTACATGGTGTCGTTGTCGCTTCAGAAATACCCTCCCTACGATGACTGCTGGATGATTGATGCAGTAATTCCCATGCGCCTGCCGTCGAAAGATGGGCCAAGGGTGGCCTTTTTTACCTCATTCAACTATTGGCCTGCACCTTTTCTATAATTTCATTCGTCTTTAGTAAAGGCAAATGGTATGTTGAAGTTGTATCACACAAAGAGCACCCTGAATGGAAGTAATCAGCACAGACGAAGGCGTCAAGTACCTGGAAATTGGCTACGAGCCTGAAAATGGCTGGATAAGGTGCACCTGGTATGGCAATGTTTCAATGTCGTATATCTCGAAGGGGTCGTCGCTCTATTCCACCCTCCTGAAAACAACCGGCTGCTCCAAGCTACTGAACGACAATACTCATTTTGAGGCGAACTGGGTGGCTCTTAACGACGAGCTTGAAAAAGGCCGGATGAGCGAAAACGTTGCCAACGGCTTGAAATATATGGCGCATGTGCATTCTTCGAAGTTTATTACTCGGTTTTCTGCTGTAGATTTGGGAACCAGGGTCAAAGACTTTGAGTTTAAACTTTTTGAGCAGCTATCTGAAGCGGAGCAGTGGCTCCATAGTGTTTCCAATGAATAGACATCGCATATTAGTTATTGGGCTTTTTTCTCTCCTATGCTATTGCCATGGCGTGAAGGCGCAAGAGACTCCCGCATTACACGAGGTATTTGAAGACAACAGAAATGGCTGGTCGCTGTTTGAGCGGCCTTATGCCAAAAGCATGATTGCCAAAGGGGCCATGTACATGGATGTGGCCGATGGCGACATTGGTTTCTTTAATCAGAAACATTTTCAGCTCGACCCCTCCAAAGACTTCAAGCTGGAGACAGTAGTGGAGGTAAAAAATTTTAGAAATGGCAGCTTCGGCCTGGTGTGGGGTGCCGACGAGTACAGTAATTACCAGGCAATGGACATCAGCCAAAATGGCTTTTTTCATATCTACACGTTCAAAAAGAAAAAGGTAACACCCATTCTGCGGCCCGACTTCCTGCCAACTCCACTCGAGGAGGGTAAAAAACATACTATCGTGGTGAGAAAAACCGGCAACGAAATTTTCTTCGAGTTCAACGGTCAGTCGTTGGCTCAGGCAAAATTCACCCCGTTTCAGGGCACCTACTTAGGGTTTCACCTCAGAGGCCAGGTGTCTGTAAAGGTTTACGAGTTCAATGTGTATCAGGAAACTCCTGAGATCAGGCAGGCTGAAAGTAGTATCGCCAACACCGTGAAGGAGAATCTTGGCTCGAAAATTAACTCTCAGTATTCGGAAAAGGGCGTAGTTATTTCTGCCGACGGCGCCACTTTGTATGTGGCCCGTGGAGAGCACCCTAAGAACTTTGGCAGCCTGAAGAAGGACGACATATGGTTTTCGGAAAAAGACTCTGTAGGCGAGTGGGCAGAGCTGCAAAATATTGGGGCACCACTCAACAACAGTGGCAACAATTTCGTGATTTCTGCGGCTCCCGATGGCAACAACCTGCTGGTGGCCAATACCTACCTGCCCGACGGCAGGAACCTGGGCGGCGGCGTGTCGCTCACCAAAAGAAGCCCGACGGGCTGGAGCATTCCTGAAAACCTGTTGATCAACGATTACTACAACAACGCCGACTTCGTCGACTACTGCCTGTCGCCCAACCAAAATGTGCTGGTAATGGCGCTGGAAAGGAACGACACCAAAGGGGACATGGACTTGTATTGCTCATTTCTAAAAAAAGACAACACCTGGTCAGCGCCTGCCCACATGGGCCAGGAAGTAAATTCGTTTGCCATGGATTTCTCCCCTTTCATAGCAGCCGACAATGAAACACTCTACTTTTCATCATATGGCCATCCCGGCTACGGTAGTGCCGACATATTTGTGAGCCGACGCCTCGATGACACCTGGACCAAATGGACTGAACCGGAAAACCTGGGGCCGGACATCAACACCAATACCTGGGAAGCCAACTACACACTGGACGCCCGTGGCGAATATGCCTACCTGGCATCGGTGCAGCATTCGATGGGCAACAGCGACATTTTCAGAATTCCCCTGCCAGCCTCGGCACGGCCCAAGCCAGTGGTGCTGGTGAGCGGCATTGTGCTCGACGCCTCTACGGGCCAGCCGATTGAGGCACAAATCAAGTATTTTTCGCTGGAAGATGTGGGAAAAGAGCTTGGGCAGGCTTCATCGCATCCCGTTACCGGCCGCTATACGATCATTTTGCCAGCGGGTGGTATTTATGGGTTCAACGCTGAAAGAGAAGGGTATATTCCTGAAAGTGCCAACCTGAACGCCAGCGAAATTAATATGTATGCCGAGCTTCAGCAAAATCTGCTCCTTGCCCCAATCAATGTGGGCGCCTCGGTAAGACTTAACAATATTTTCTTCAACACCAATGAGGCTGTTTTGCAGAAAGAGTCTTTTGCAGAGCTCGACAGAATCATCAAGCTGCTCCAGGCCCACCCCAAAATGGAAATTGAAATAGCGGGGCATACCGACAACACGGGCACCGCCGACTACAACCTCAAACTTTCTCAGGAGAGGTCGCAGGCGGTCATTGACTATTTGCAAACAAAGGGATTGTCGGGCCGGGCTACGGCGAAAGGCTACGGCGATACCAAGCCAAAAACTGACAATGAAACCGACGAAGGCCGAAGCCTGAACAGGCGGGTGGAAATTGTGATTCGGAAAATGTAGCCCTATTTTTCCACCACTACTTTCCCGGCCTGAACCACAAGCTTCACTTTCCTCAGGTCTCTGATGTTTTTAGACGGATCACCTTCGACAGCAACAAGGTCTGCCACAAGGCCGTTTTCTATTTTTCCGACCTTATCGCTTATGTCAAACACCCTGGCATTTACCGAAGTAGCTGACTGCAGGCAGGCCAGGGCGCTCATACCATATTCGTTCATCAGCTCAAGCTCATACACATTGTTGCCATGTGAGAAAACACCCACATCACCACCAAAAAGTATATCGATACCTGATGTAAGCGCCAAAGTCATTGAAGCCTTCTTTTTCTCGATTCTGTCGGTATCTGCATCCGTTCCTTTCTTCCAGCCACCGTAGGAGGCAATGGCCTCAACGGCCCCCAAAGTAGGGCAAAGAGCCACGCCATGTTCCTTCATCAGCTTCGCAATTTCCTCGTCAAGGTCATCCCCGTGCTCTATCGTTTTTACACCCGCCAGAATCGCTCTCCTCATGCCTTCTTTGGTGGATGCGTGTGCTACTACTTGTCTGTCGCTGCTTTCGGCCACTTCTACTATCAGCTTCAACTCGCCTAGGGTAAAAGTAGGGGCAGCTGTCTTGTTCAATCCCCATCTGTAGTCGGCGTACACTTTGATCAGATCAGCGCCCTTGCCAATCTGATCCCGCACCACCTTTATCAAATCGTCGTGGCCATCGGCAGTTTCTGCGCCAAGCGGCACAGCTACTCCATCGTGAAAGCCTTTGGGGCCATAACTACCCGTGGCTACAATCGCCGGGCCAGCCACCAATAAAGTTGGTCCCTGAATAACGTTTTTTTCCAATGCCGTTCTCAAGCCAACATCGGCATAGCCAGCCCCTTCACTGCCCAAATCCCGCATGGTGGTGATGCCCGCCTCCAGCGATTTTCGAAGGTGCACCGTACCTCGGGCTACCCTTTCGGCTGTTGATTCTTTCAGCACCTGGTCGTTCCAGGAAACTTCATTGTATGGATGCAACAAAACATGGGAATGTCCCTCTATCAAACCCGGAAGCAAGGTTTGGCCTGGTAGTGTCATGGTTTTTGTGTTCTTTCCTACTTTTGCGCCACTTTCCGGCCCTACATAGGCCACCTTGCCGTCTTCCAAAAGCACTACCGTTCCGGTCGCCAACATTTTTTCACCGTCAAAAACCCGGTCTGGCTTGAGCAGCAAAGACTGAGCATGCGAAATACGTGCGTTGAGGCAAAGGACTGCCAACAAATAAAAAACGACTTTGAAGTATTTTTGGAGCAACATCTGAGATTGGGCTTAGTAAGTTTTTCGTCCAATATTGCAATCCGTTTGGTAAAAAGGAAAGATTAGGAGCCGACAATAATGAGTATAATTACCACCATGGAGAAAACAGTGATTATCGGTAGCCGAAACCCGGTGAAAGTGCAGTGCGTAAAAAACGCCTTCGAAAAAGTATTCCCCGGAGAGGTTTTTAGCTTTGAGGGAGTAGATGCGGCCTCAAATGTTTCTGACCAACCCATGACAGATGAAGAAACCTATCGGGGAGCATTTAACAGAGCTACGAATGCAAAGACCGGCCGCCCCGACGGACAATATTGGGTGGGCATAGAAGGCGGTATTTCAGATACTAATGGCCTCATGGAGGCGTTTGCCTGGATGGTCATTCTTTCACCTGACCATTCTTCGAGGGCACGAACAGCCACTTTTTTACTGCCAGGCAAGGTAGCGCAGCTTGTTCGGCAAGGCGTAGAACTCGGGGTGGCCGACGACCAGGTTTTTGGCAGAAGCAATTCGAAGCAAAAAGATGGAGCAGTGGGCTTGCTTACCCATGGGCAAATCGACAGAACGCAGTATTATGCTCACGCCATGACTTTGGCTCTGGTGCCGTTTATCAACAACGAGCTTTTCCGCTAGTCAAAAGCTTCCTCACTCAACAGCTTCATTATCAAAGCCACGTTTTTTTCACTCCCTGCCTTTTCCAGCAGCTTTTTCAACTCTGCCTCTTTTTTCTCCACACCAGCCAGCGAAACTATTTGCTTTACCTCTGCTTCCGAGTAGACTTCACCCATCACCTTACGGAGGTCTTTTTGCTCGGGCAAGCCAAATAGCTCTATTTCATCGATAGCTGAAAGCACTACCTCTCTCCCGAGGTTCTTGCATGACTCTAACGGATGATAGGTGGAAGGTGCGTCCCGGAGTGCCCAGCTGCTGTAGTCAATTTTGAGGTCGTGGATTTGCTTGATCTTTGGATCACTGGCCCCAAATGTTCTCGAAAACAAGGAAACGGCAGAGGCCTTCCATGCTTCCAAATCGAACTCCTTCTCGTTGAGCTTGCCTTCCAGTTTTTTGAAGACGGCTATCAGCTTCTTTTTATCCATACATTAAGGTACAACCAATTACCCATAAATCTCATTCAGCAGGCCCGCTAATCGCACGCCCGCCTGCACCAGCCTCAATTTTACCGCATCAATATTATCAAAGTTGTATCGATAAGAAAGCGACAAGTCCTCGGGCAAGTTATAAACCTGCTCTCTCAGGCCCATCGATTCGTAGGCCCAGTCTGTCGTTACATTTTTTTGCCACGCAGCCACCGTTGCCTTGTCTTCGGTATCTACCCAGTCGGCAAACTCAGTATAGCTTAGCTGCTCACCATCAATCATGTCGCTGTCCCACACCCTGTGCAAATTGGAGCTTTCCCAAAAGTACTTCAGCTTCACATCGTTGCCGCCCCGGTCGTTTCCATTGCCCACGTGCAGTGGCTGGTGAATATCGCCCACCAGATGCGCCAGCATCTTTATGGCAAAAGCCTCGTCTCTATCTGTAAATTGCTTGCTTTTCAACTCGGACTTAAGTCTTTCTATAGTGGCTATCACGTCGCCCTCTGACGGAGTGCCAGCCTGCTCATAGGCTTGACCATCGGGAATCGTGCAGTAATGCCAGGGGTCCATGTGCTTATAAGTTGGATCGGATTTAATAAAATCCATGTAGTTGCTCACTATGGCCAGGCTCTCTCCTCCAAGTATCTTCCCGATGTTGGCTTTTGCTTTTTTGGTGAGATGACGCTCCGCCACCAGACCCACCACCCTGTGGCCTGTTTGACCCCACAGCACATTCGATGTCGTATTGACTGCCTGAGCAGAAAAGGTGAGCATCAGGAGAACAGTGAGAGGAAGCATTATTCTTTTCATGGTATCGGTTGTTAAACTTCACAAAAATAGAAACAAGCACCTATAGGATGTCAGGGGCAAGAACAAATTACTGTTAAAAAAAGAAAGGGCATGCCCCAGAGGTACATGCCCAATCACCAACCTAACCTATCTATGAAACCACTATGGAATTGTGATTCAGTATTATTAACAAATATTTTGGCTTTTGGTTCTCCTGATAGTTGAACGAAGCGCAACAAATATTCTTATGGGTTCATTTCAATATCTGTGCCAAAAGGGCTCTTCTAGAGAAAAAACAAGAAAAACAGGAAGAGGAACATCCAGAGACCATCCATGAAATGCCAGTAGGTTACCAACAAGTTGAGTTGAAGCTTTCGAAACGAGTTAGTGAAATACACCAGCGAGTGAACCGGGTTGCTTGATTTCCTGATCAGCAGGATGTAGCAATACGCCAGATAAATGATGCCTGCGCTCATGTGCAAGATGTGAAGGCCAGAAAGGGCATATAAATAGACAATGGCTCCTCTCACGGCATTGCTGGCTTCCTGATTCATCAGCTCATTCCACCCAAAAAACTGCGAGAACGAAAAAGCAAAGGCAAGCGCAAGAGTGAACAGCAGCGACTTCTTTAGCTCTTTGGTTTTCTCTTTTTCAAAATATTCCACGGCCCGGCTAATGGTGCAGCTGGATCCAAGTAAAATGAGTGTGCTAATTATAAAAGCTTTCGGAAACTCTATTTTGGCTGATTTATCAACCAAGGTTCCCGAGGCTGTATACACCATTAGCAGAAAAAAGAATATCAAAATACTGCCGAAAATACCTATCAGCAACAGCATTTTGTAGGGGTGCATTTTCTCCAGCTCGTTGAGCGGGAATGAACTGGTCGGTGCTTTTGTTTTCTTATAGGAATTTGCCATGCTAGCGCCGTAATTTGTAATTAAACATTTTGTTTGAGCCTTGGTTCAACAATTTGCTATGAATAATCATAAAATGATTTTCTGTTATTCGTTATATAACGCTCCATCACCATAATATCCGTACTTTTGCCCACCAAAAAATGTTCTTAAGTTGAAAGTTTCCGACTTCCTATCAATTTATAAGCAAGATAGTTTTGTGAAAACCCTGGCCGAGAGCTTCAAGGCCAAAGGTGGGGGAGCATTTCAGGTGAAGGGGCTCGTTGGAAGTCTCGATGCCGTTGTGCCTGCAGCTGTTTTTTCTATGGACAGGCAATGCCATGTGTTTGTTATGCATGAAAAAGAGGAAGCTGCTTACTTTTTCAACGACATGCAGAACTTGTTTGGTGAAAGGGAAGTCTTGTTTTTCCCCACTTCCTATAAGCGACCTTACCAGTTTGACGAGACCGAAAATGCCAACATCCTTCTGCGGGCCGACGTATTGAACAAACTCAACCACAGAAGTGGCAAGGGTGAAATAATAGTTACCTATCCGGAAGCACTGACAGAAAAGGTGATCAATAGGCGGGCACTGACAGAAAATACGTTTAATGCCAAGGTGGGCGATAAGGTCGATGTGGAGTTCATCGCCGAACTGCTCATGACCTACGACTTTGAGCGAACCGACTTTGTGTATGAAGCGGGTCAGTACGCAGTAAGAGGTGGTATTATCGATATATATTCCTATGCTGGAGAGCTGCCCTATCGCATGGAGCTTTTTGGGGACGAAATAGAAAGCATCAGGACTTTCGACCCAAATACCCAACTATCGCAGGACGCCGTAAACTCCATCAGCATCATTCCCAATGTGCAAACCAGGCTTTTGCAGGAAAAAAGGCAGTCATTTCTGGAGTTTGTACCAAAAGAGACCCGTTTCTGGATAAAGGATCTGCAACTACTCTACGATCAGCTCGACAGTTACTTCACTAAGGCTTCTGCAAGCTTTGACGTGCTGATGAAGGAAAGCGGCAACACGAAAATCGTGCTGGAGCCCGCCGACCTGTTCGAAAATGCTGCGACCATCAAGTCACACATTTTCTCTTTCCCGATGATCGAGTTTGGCAGCCGGTTCTATCTGGAAAATGCTACGACCTTCCAATATGAAGCGGAGCCCCAACCACCATTTCACAAGAACTTCGAAATGATGGTGGAGAACCTCAACCAACGCCAATTGCAGGGATATAACCTGTTCATCGCCGCCGAGTCGGAAAAACAAATCGAGCGCCTGGACACAATTTTTCAGGAACTGGATCCCACTATGCGGTTCGATGGTTTTTTGGCAGGGCTTCGGGAAGGCTTTGTCGACAAGCAGATAAAATTGCTTTGCTACACGGATCACCAGCTTTTTGATCGCTTTCACAAATACAAAACCAGGGAAAAGCATAGCAAGTCAAAGGCCCTCACAATCAAAGAACTCAAGTCGCTGCAGCCTGGAGACTACGTAGTGCATATCGACTACGGGGTAGGCCGATTTGCCGGACTGGATACCGTGGATGTAGGCGGAAAGAAACAGGAAGCGCTTCGGATTGTGTATCGGGACAATGACCTGCTGTACGTAAGTGTGCATTCTCTGCATAAAATTTCCCGGTATGCCGGCAAGGAAGGGCAACCGCCGCCGATCAACAAGCTCGGCACTCAGGATTGGGACATCAAGAAAAAGAAAGTAAAGAAGCGGGTAAAAGACATTGCCAAAGACCTGATCAGCCTTTACGCCAAGAGAAAGGCGACGCCCGGTTATGCTTTCCCACCCGACAACTTTCTTCAGGCCGAACTTGAGTCATCCTTCATTTATCAGGACACACCTGACCAGGCGCTGGCTACTGCCGACGTAAAAAAAGACATGGAGCAGCCTCACCCGATGGACAGACTGGTATGCGGCGATGTTGGTTTTGGCAAAACTGAGGTAGCCATTCGTGCAGCTTTTAAAACGGCGAGCAACGGAAAGCAAGTGGCGGTGCTGGTGCCAACCACCATTCTGGCCATGCAGCACTACCGCACGTTCAAAGAAAGGCTTGCCAATTTTCCACTAGACATAGAATACATCAACCGGTTCCGCACCACGAAGGAGATAAAAGACATTCTTCAAAGAGTGAAGGAGGGTAAAATTGACATTCTCATAGGCACCCATCGCATTGTGAACAAAGATGTAGAGTTCAAAGACCTGGGACTACTGGTTATTGATGAAGAGCAGAAGTTTGGGGTGAAAATTAAGGAAAAGCTCAAGGAATCGAAGGTGAATGTAGACAGCCTCACTTTGACTGCAACCCCGATACCGAGAACGCTTCATTTCTCCATGATGGGGGCACGGGACTTAAGCATTATTGCCACACCACCACCTAACAGACAACCCGTTACCACCGAGCTGCACGAATTCAACGAAAGTGTAATCAGAGACGCCATCAGCTTCGAGCTGAGACGAGGCGGCCAGGTATTCTTTGTGCACAACAGGGTCAGCGACATTGACCAGATAGCCAGTATCGTTTTGAGGCTGGTGCCAGACGCACGAATAGGCATTGCTCATGGGCAAATGGATGGGCCTAAGCTGGAAAAAGTAATGATGCGGTTTATCGAGGGTGAGTTCGACGTGCTGGTGTCAACTAATATCATTGAAAGTGGCCTTGATATCCCCAATGCCAATACCATCATCATCAACCGGGCACACATGTTTGGCCTTTCTGACCTGCACCAAATGAGAGGGCGGGTAGGCCGATCGAACAAAAAAGCCTTCTGCCTGCTGCTTTCCGGCGCATCGTCGGGCCTGACAGCTGAAGCCCGTAAGAGGCTGGTCACGCTTGAAGAATTTTCCGAATTGGGCGACGGCTTCAAAGTCGCCATGAGAGACCTGGATATCCGTGGAGCTGGAGACCTGCTGGGTGGCGAGCAAAGCGGCTTTATCTCTGACCTTGGTTTTGAAATGTATCACAAGATCCTCGACGAAACCATTCAGGAGCTCAAAATTGAGGACTACAGCGACCTGTTTGCTGAAGACCTCAAAAAAGCCGTTGAGGCTGTAGCCACCGATTGCGTGATAGAAACTGACCTCGAAATTCTTATTCCGGAGTCTTACGTCAACAATATTTCGGAGCGGCTCAGCCTGTACTCCCACCTCGACAGCATTGAGTCGGAGGAAGAGTTGGCTAAGTTCAGTGCCGATGTTAAAGATCGTTTCGGACCTATTCCTGAGGAGGTAGAAGAGCTCATAAAAACCGTACGACTTCGCTGGCTGGCCAAAAAAGCAGGTATTGAAAAGCTTATACTGAAAGCCGAGGTGCTGAAATGCTATTTTGTTTCTGGTGAAAATGAAGCCTATTTTAAGTCGCCTACCTTTGGCAAAGTATTGGAATATGTACAAAAGAATCCGAAAATCAGCCGGATGAGGGAGCACAAAGGCCGACTCATTCTGAACCTTGAGCAGGTCAAGTCAGTAGACCATGCAATCGGTTACCTGAAAAAAATGCTTCAGGAAAATGAGGCTGCAGTAGCACAATAAAACGTCTGTTAGAGACATTATTTAGATAAATCCCTATATTGTCCTCTCTTTTTTTGAAAAAAACTTATTATAATTGAAATTTGTAGTCGATCGTTATTAAATATGCCCGATCTAGGCTACATTAGCTTTTTAAGTTCAAATAAACAGGTTATGAAAAATTTTGTTAACATCTTATGTACCTCTGCTTTGGCTGTTGGGTTCTCCGCTTTTCTAGGCGGTTGCGGTTCCAGCACGCCAACAAGTAGTAGTCCAGGCAGCCTGAGCTCAGCGACAGGAATGGAGTACAACGAGGAGGGTGGTTTTCAGGTGAGCGACTATGCCGGTCAGCCTGAGGGTCCTAATCTAGTTTTTATAGAAGGAGGTCGTACGGTTCTTGGGTCTTTCGAGGAAGATTTGATGAACAGACACGACAATGTTGAGCGAGCCGTAACAGTTGCTTCGTTCTACATGGACGAAACTGAAATCGCCAACATTCACTGGTTGGAGTATCTCTACTACATTCGCCTTGACTCTTCAAGAGAATTTTATGAGTCTTCGCTGCCCGACACAACTGTTTGGGCCAGAGACCTTGCTTACAATGATCCTTATGTAGATCACTACCTTCGTTACCCTGGTTTCAGGTACTATCCTGTTGTGGGAGTTAACTGGAAACAAGCCAATGACTATTGCAACTGGAGAACCACGGTGGTTAACCTTAAGCTTGCACAAGATGCCGGTCTTGAGGACGTAACACTTGCAGAATCAGGAAGCGAAAGAATTCCTTTGGAAAGTGGTGTTGTGCTACCTAACTACCGTCTCCCAACCGAGGCCGAGTGGGAATATGCAGCTCAGGCACTTATTGGCGTTCAGTGGCTGGACGAAAACCAAACTCACCGCAGACTGTATCCATGGGATGGTCACTCATTGCGTAATCCTTATGGAAAGAAAATGGGTTACTTCCTTGCCAACTTCAAAAGAGGCCGTGGTGACTACGCTGGTATAGCCGGTAAGCTGAACGACGGTGCCATGATCACAACTTATATCTACGATTATCCACCGAACGAATTTGGTCTTTATAACATGTCAGGTAATGTTAACGAATGGGTATGGGACGTTTACCGCCCTCTTTCGTTCCAGGACTTTGACGACCTGAACCCTGTTCGTCGTGACGGTTATCTTGATGACGAAAAAGGTTATGACACTCAGAACTTCAACTCACTTGTTTCTGACAGAGTGAGAGTTTACAAAGGAGGTTCATGGGCTGACGTAGCTTACTGGATGTCGCCAGGAACCAGAAGATACCTTGAAGAAGATTCTTCAACTTCAACAATCGGTTTCCGTTGTGCGATGATCCGTGCCGGTACCAACTATTAAGAGAAGACAAAATTATCTATATAAGAAAGCTCCGAGATTCGGAGCTTTTTTTTATTTGTGAGAGACCGCCAACGCACAAATTCCTATCCCTTCAGCCCCGACGCTTATCAGCGCAGAAGCACAAGATGAAAGTGTTGATCCGGTGGTAAGCACATCGTCAACAAGCAGCACTTTTTTCCCTTTTACGCTCTCCGGGCTGGTAACACCAAAAATGTTTTCCACATTCTGCCAGCGATCCACCTTTTGCTTCTTGGTTTGCGTGCTGGTGAATTTAGACCGGACAAGTAGCTCGGCATCAACTGGTTTTTGCGTAGCGACAGAAAGTCCTTCTGCAATTGCCATGCTTTGATTGTAGCCTCTGATCCTGAGCTTTCTTTTGTGCAAAGGAACTGGAACAATTATATCAAAAGCCGAAAACCCTGGCTTTTCTGTAAGCTGGTTACCATACCAGGCACCAAGCATAACACCCAACTCACGATTCCCTTTATATTTTAGCTGATGAAGAAGCTTCTGAGTAATGCCCGATTTCTTGAAAGTTAAAAAAGCATCGACAAAGCTTATTTTTGGTTCGTACACAAACTTGTTTGTCAGAAGAGAATTCCGGATAGCTTCATCTACAATGGGAAGCTGATAACGGCAAGCTGTGCACAAATGATCCTCGCCCCGAACCAATAACTCTCCACATGAGATACAGTTTTCAGGAAATATCAAAGAAACAAAATCATTCCAAAGTTCATTTGCGATATTTGCCATAGGCAAAATATAGAAAAAATTGCGGACGCAACCACAAACTGTATTCCCCGATTTCCAAAACAGGCCGGAGCATGAGAGTGACTCCTTTTATAACGCAGACAGACAGACCGTATGAGCAAAGTAGACGAATTCAATAGCTACAGAGAAAAGATGAATGAGCGCATTCTTTCCTCTGACAATAAGCTTGTTAAAAGAATATTTAACCTCGACACCAATGCCTTCAGTGAGGGAGCCATTGACGTGAAAAACAAAGAAATGCTGGGGCTGGCCTGCTCCATGGTGCTCAGGTGCGATGACTGTGTCCGCTATCATTTGGGCAAATGTTATGAACTTGGCTGCTCCGATAAGGAGATGGACGAGGTATTCGGCATTGCCACACTTATTGGGGGCACGATAGTAATTCCCCACCTGAGAAGAGCAGTTGAGTTTTGGGACGAACTAAAACTAACACCAAAAAATGTTTAAAAAAGACCTGGATCTTGAGAGAGAGTGGCAGGCGCTGCTCGGCAAACTAGAAAATATGATCGGCAAAAAACCAGCCGACCTCAACGCAGTACTTTTTCTCATCGGTGTGCAAGAACTCGGCAAGGGCCGAAAGACTTTTACCAAAGAACAAAAGCAGGACTTAATGCACATTGCTATCTGCAAAATACTCAGTTTCTCTGGCTTCTACGCCCTTGAGGGCATAGACGAGGACGGCTGGCCTCACTGGAAGATGATGAAAAAATTGCCCCATTTTGACACGACAGAGCAAGAAAAGCTGCTAAAAATACATGTCATAGAATATTTTGAAAAAGAAAGTATATTATAATGACGGGAATAATATCATATAATGTAAACGGAATTCGGTCGGCTGTTTCCAAGGGTATAACGCAGTGGCTAATGGAGAAAGATCCGCAAATCGTTTGTTTTCAGGAACTTAAGGCCCACAAAGAGCAAATTCCCGTTTCGTTGTTCGAAGACCTCGGCTACCACTGCTACTGGTTTCCCGCAGTGAAAAAAGGCTATAGTGGTGTTGCCATTCTATCAAAAACTAAACCCAAACATGTGGAGTACGGGTCCGGCATCGATCAGTCGGACTACGAAGGCCGGGTTATTCGGGCCGACTTCCAGCACTACTCCGTTATGAGCGTTTACGTTCCCTCAGGTTCTTCAGGAGACGAACGACAGGACTACAAAATGCAATGGTTGGGTGAGTTTACTGACTACATAAAAAAAGTAAGGGCCGACCATCCCAAACTCATTATTTCCGGCGACTATAATATTTGCCACAAGCCGATCGATATCCACGACCCCGTGTCCAACAAAAATAGTTCTGGCTTTTTGCCGGAGGAACGTGAGTGGCTTAGCGAATTCATAGATACCGGCTTTGTGGATTCCTTCCGCCAATTCAACACAGCGCCTCACCAGTATAGCTGGTGGACGTTCAGGGCCAATGCCAGAGCAAACAACAAGGGGTGGCGGATTGATTACCACCTCGCCACTCAGGAGATGGCAGCAGACTTGATACACGCTGAAATTCTCCCACAAGTGGTTCATTCTGACCATTGCCCCGTTGGACTTAGCATTAAATAACGGTTTTTTGGCTGCTTTCGACAGCGAAAGCAAGTCTATTCAAACAATTTTCCGTTTTTAACTACATTCTTTTCACGATATTCGTTATAACTAGTATCATACCCTTTGCGAATTGCAAATGGATGAAAAGAAGGAGGCCAAAATGAATACAGGAATTGACGCCATCAAGAGGCAACTTCATGATTACAAAAAGAAATACTATACCGACAAGTTGGTTAAAGGTGTTCTCTACTTCCTTCTTGTGGTCCTTTGCCTTTTCTTGACGTTTACCGTATTAGAGTTCAATTTTCGCTTCGGCACGTGGATCAGGGGTTTTTTGTTGTTTTCTTTTGTCATTCTCACCTCTGGCATACTCCTGATCCGGATTATAAAGCCTCTGTGGGAGATCTATTCAGGAGGAAAAAACCTTGATGACGCCGAGGCAGCCCGCCAAATCGGGCAGTTTTTCCCGGAAGTAAAAGACAAACTTCTGAATGTGCTTCAGCTTCAAAAAATTAGCAACCAGGATGAAAGCCTCCTTATAGCCAGTATAGATCAAAAGAGCCATGAGCTCTCAACAATAAAGTTCGTCAATGCGATAAAAATAAATGCGAACCTTAGCTTTTTAAGGTATCTAGCCATTCCCGCCGGCATCACACTTATATTTCTTCTGCTTGTTCCCCAGCTGTTTACGGAAAGTGCCGCCCGAATCATACAATATAACAAGACCTTCACCCCGCCGCCGCCGTTTACCTTCAATCTTTTGAATGAGTCCCTTGATGGTTTTCGTAATGAAGATTTTCAATTGAAGATGAGCATTGAAGGCGATAACATCCCGGAAAATGTGTACCTGGAAAGTAACGGCCGCCGCATCAAGCTAAATGAAAACGCCGAAGGCCTCTTTAAGTTTACCTTTCCGAAAATGTTGGTGAAGACCAATTTCAAGTTCGAAGCGGCAGGATACTCAAGTGCAGAATATCAGATTACACTACACAATCGGCCCCTGCTCAAAAACTTCAACGTGTTTCTTGACTTCCCATCCTATACCGGCAAACAAGATGTTCTTTTGGAAAACATAGGCAACGTGGAAGTGCCGGAAGGAAGCCAAATCAACTGGCAGTTCAGCACAACCGAAGCCGACAGTTTGTGGCTGAAGTTTGATAAGGACGACGAGCCATTTTCATCCCAAATATCTGACAATCAACTATTTGACGTCAAAAAAACATTCTTTAACCCTCAATACTATGAGGTGTTGCTGGCCAACAAATTCAGCAAAAATAAAGACAGGATCAGGTACCGGATCGAAGTGGTGAAAGACAAGGCGCCGGAAATTCACGCAGAAATCTTCCAGGACACCACTCTTTTCAGCTTCATTGTGCTGGGCGGATCAGTGAGCGACGATTATGGCCTTACCAAGCTTGCCATTAAATACCAAACTCAGAATGCCAGGGAAGAGTCCCTGTTCAGCACGCTTCCGCTTCCTCTCGACAAAAAGCAATCGTCGCAGGGTTTTTACTACCAGTGGCGCATCGACAGCATGAATCTCAAGGAAGGCGAAACGCTTGCTTACTACGTGGAGGTGACTGATAATGACGAGGTTAACGGGCATAAATCGACCCGGACAGGTCTGTATTATATGAAGGTTCCGACAAGGAAAGAGTTGAAGGAGTCGTTGGCGAAGGAGGCGCAGGGTGCCGAAAAACAGATTGATAAAAGTCTTGACCAGGCCAAAGAAATTCAGGATCAGATAAAGGAGATTGAGAATCGGCTGAAGACCAAGAAAAAGATGGACTGGCAGGATGAGAAGCTGATACAGGACTTGCTGGACAAAAAAGAGGAGCTTAGTGAAAACATAGAAAAGCTAAAAAACCAAAACAAAGACCTGAATGAGCGTAGAGAACGGTTTTCAGAGAGCAGCCCCAAGTTAAAAGACCAAATGGAGAAGCTTCAGTCGCTCATGGACGAACTGCTGGATGATGAAACTAAAAAACTCTATGACGAGCTGAAAAAACTGCTGGAGGAGAAGTCACAGCTTGGTGAGGTTCAGAAAATGATGAACCAGATAGAAAACAAGGAAGAAAACCTTGAAAAAGAGCTAGAACGGGCGCTGGAGCTTTTCAACAAGATGAAATTTGACTTCAAGCTTGAAGAAATAGTTCAGGATTTGGAAGAAACAAGCAAGAAGCAGGAGGAACTAAGCGAGAAGACTGAGAACTCTGAGAACTCAAAAGAAGATCTCATTAAGGAGCAGGAAGAAATCAAAGAAGAGTTTCAGGAGCTTCAAAAAGACATGGAAGAGTTAAACGAGCTCAACCAGGAGCTCGATAACCCAGAAAGCATGCCGGATTTCAGCGAAGAAAAAGAAGAAGTGGAGAAGAACCAGGAGGAGTCTATTTTAAACCTGGAAGAACAGAAGAGGAAAAAGGCGTCTGACAATCAAAAGAAAAGTGCTCAGCAAATGAAGAAGATGGGTGAGAAGATGCAGCAAATGCAAAGCAACATGGAGATGGAGATGCTTGAGGAAAACCTCGATAACCTCAGAGATATTGTAGATAACCTCGTTAAGCTCTCTTTCAGCCAGGAAAATCTGATGAACAACTTCAAAGAGGTAAACCAAAGTGACCCGAGGTTTCTCGAATTATCTCAGGAGCAATTAAAGATAAAGGACGATGCCATTATCGTTAAAGACAGTCTCCTTGCGCTGGCTAACAGGGTTTTTCAAATTGCCTCGTTTGTAACAAGAGAAGTGGGTGCACTCAATGAATACATGGATCAAAGCCTGGATGCGCTTAAAGACCGGAACAAATCGCTGGCGATCAGCAAGCAGCAGTTCTCAATGACATCGATGAACAACCTGGCTCTATTACTCGACGATGTGCTTCAGCAGATGCAACAGCAAATGGCTGACGCAATGGGCTCACCGCAAAAAGGGAAAAAAGGGCAAAAGAAAAACATGCCGGGCCTAAGCGATCTTCAGAGCGAACTGAGCAAGAAAATTAATGATCTCAAAAAAAGCGGAAAAACAGGCAGACAACTATCGGAAGAATTGGCTAAACTTGCTGCCGAGCAGGAAATGATTAGACGAGAGCTCGAAGCAATGCAACAGAAGATGGGCGGCGACAAAGAGGGTGGCCCGGGTGGCTTGCAAGATGCTATCAAAAAAATGGAACAAACCGAAAGAGATCTTGTTAATAAGCGACTAGCCAACATTAGCCAGGAAAGGCAGGAAGACATTGTAACAAGGCTTTTGGAAGCTGAGAACTCTGAAAGAGAAAGAGAGCTCAGTAAGGAAAGAGAAGGGGAGGCCGCACGAGATTTTGAAAGAAAGATCCCAGCAGCTTTTGAAGAATATAAGCAGCTAAAAGAAAAGGAAATTGAGTTGCTTAAAACTGTTCCTCCCAAATTGAACCCTTACTACAAAAAAGAAGTAAATAAGTACTTTAAACGTATTGGCAGCAATTAACCCGCTTAAAAATGGATAATATCAAAATCGAGATTCCTTCTCTTCCTGAGAATATTCGAATCGTTGAGAGTTTTATCGACAACGCTAAAGAACGATTCAGTCTTGAAGATGATATCTATGGCAATATTATGATTGCTGTGACAGAAGCCGTAAACAACGCCATACTACATGGCAACGGAAAAAACGCCCACAAGAACGTACTGCTTCAACTGTCGTTACTTAACGAGAACCTTCAGTTCACCGTTCAGGACGAAGGGGTAGGGTTCGACTACCAGCACCTTCCCGATCCAACTGCACCTGAAAACCTTGAGAAGCCCGGTGGCAGAGGCATCTTTCTTATGAAGAACCTGTGTGACGAAGTTAAGTTCCATGAAGGCGGCAAGAAAGTGGATCTGATCTTTTACCTGGGCTAGAATGAAAATCACCTTCTTTAGTGAAGACGTTTCTTTTAAGCTTTCCTCTCCTAATAAGATTCGTCGTTGGATCAAAGAAGTGATACACCTGGAGAAACAAACACTATCAGAGATTTCCTATATATTCTGCTCCGACGATTACCTGCACAATATGAACGTGCAATATCTCAATCACGACACACTTACCGACATCATTACGTTTGATAATTCGGAACAGGAAGAACTAATCGAAGGTGACATATTCATCAGTGTCGATCGTGTGAAGGAGAACGCTACCCAACTAAATCTTCCTTTTGACACCGAACTGCATCGAGTCATGATCCATGGCATACTTCACTTGTGTGGTTACAAAGACAAGACAAGTGCCGACAATGAGCTTATGAGAAAAAAAGAGGATGCTTGTTTATCTTTGCTCCCGGATCTATGATGTTCCACGTGGAACATTATTTCTTCCAACTCTGTTGCTAACACTAATAATGACTAGACGTTCCACGTGGAACATGAAAATATATGTTTCCTAAATACGATATAATAGTAGTAGGAGCGGGCCACGCCGGATGTGAAGCTGCACATGCCGCAGCCACAATGGGCTCCAAAGTACTGCTTGTAACAATGAACATGGGCACTATCGCTCAGATGTCTTGTAACCCTGCGATGGGTGGCGTAGCCAAAGGACAAATAGTGCGTGAGATAGATGCCCTGGGTGGCATGTCGGGGATTATCACCGACAAAACCATGATCCAGTTCAGGATGCTCAACAAGTCGAAAGGCCCAGCCATGTGGAGCCCACGAGCTCAAAGCGACAGAATGAGGTTTGCGGAGGAATGGAGGCTTACATTGGAGCGCAACCCTAACGTGGATTTTTGGCAGGAAATGGTAGTAGGATTGCTCGTCAAAGACGGAAAAGCCGTTGGTGTCAAGACAAGTTTAGGAATAGAGATCGAGTCAAGCGCAGTTGTCCTCACTAACGGCACCTTTCTTAATGGCGTCATCCATATTGGAGAACAGAAGTTTGGCGGGGGCCGCACCGGTGAGCATGCTGCCAAAGGAATAACTGAGCAGCTGCAAAGTCTTGGCTTTGAGTCAGGCAGAATGAAAACTGGCACACCCCCGCGGGTTGATGGACGAAGCCTCAACTACGACGCCATGGAGGAACAAAAGGGAGATGCCGAGCCTGGCAAATTTTCCTACAGTGAAGAAACCACTCCCTTAGCAACTCAAGCAAGCTGCTATATCACCTACACAAACCCTGAAGTGCATACTATCCTGGAGACTGGTTTCGAAAAGTCCCCAATGTTTGCTGGGCGAATTAAAGGAATAGGCCCACGTTATTGTCCTTCAATAGAAGACAAGATCAACCGCTTTTCGGAGCGAGACCGGCACCAGATATTTGTTGAGCCCGAAGGATGGGACACCGTGGAGGTATATGTCAATGGCTTTTCTACCTCGCTACCAGAAGACGTCCAGATAAAAGCACTAAGGAAAATACCGGGCTTTGAGAATGCCAGGATGTTCAGGCCAGGCTATGCGATCGAGTACGACTACTTCCCACCCACGCAACTCAATCACACCTTAGAAACCAAACTCATTCAGCATCTGTACTTTGCTGGTCAAATAAATGGTACTACCGGCTATGAAGAGGCGGCATCGCAGGGACTGATGGCAGGCATTAACGCCCACCTAAAAAACAGCGAGAAAGAACCACTGATCCTGACAAGATCTGAAGCATATATTGGTGTGCTGATTGACGACCTTATTAACAAAGGCACTGAAGAACCTTACAGGATGTTTACTTCCCGGGCTGAGTTTCGCATACTTCTGAGACAAGACAACGCCGACATAAGACTAACCGAGAAAGGCCATGCCATTGGTTTGGCCTCCGACCACCGTCTAACAGCAACGAAAAACAAAATCAACCAAAGCAATCAAATACACACCGTTTTAAAACAACTCAAATATACTCCCGAAGAAATCAACGATGGACTCGATGCCATAGGCACCGCAGGCATTAGAGAGAAAACATCCGCCTATACACTTTTGAAACGGCCACAAGTCGATCTTGCCGAACTGCTCAAACTGCATCCTAAAACCGCTGATGCACTACAGCCTTATATGAAAGACGCTATTGAACAGAGCGAGATAGAAATCAAATACGAAACCTATATCGTGAAAGAGAAAGAGCTAGCCGACAAAGTTCACCTTTTGGAAAACCACAGGATAGATCCGCTCTTTGACTACTATAAAATAACAGCGCTATCTTCGGAGGCACGAGAAAAACTACTCAAAATCAAACCACACACATTAGGGCAAGCCTCCAGAATAAGCGGCGTTAACCCAGCAGATATCTCAATACTAATGGTATACATGGGGAGGTAATTGGACATGTACGAACGAATAGAGGAGTGCCCCATTTGCACAAACACCGATCTAAGAAACAGCCTGATCTGCAAAGATTATCTTGTTTCTCAACAAAGCTTTGCCATTTCTATTTGCTCATCCTGTGGCCTGCTAATCACCAACCCAAGGCCCAGCAAAGAAACTATTTCCCAGTTCTATGACTCAAGCAGCTACCTGTCGCATAACAGCGACGGCAGCTTGATGAGCAGACTGTATTCGCTCGCCCAGCGCTATACACTGTGGTACAAGTTTCGGTTGGTCAAAAGACTAGCGAAACCAGGCAGCAGACTAATGGACTACGGCTGTGGTGTTGGGCAGTTTATGCAGTACATGCAATCGAACAAGTACGAGGTAACAGGCATTGAGCCCTCTGATGTTGGGTTATCGAAAGCAAGAAGTAAGGAGATGCTGGTTTACCAAACATTAAGTGAGGCTAAAGAGTCAGCCGCCAAATTTGACGTCATTACATTGTGGCACGTGCTTGAACATGTGCACGACCTCAACACCACAATAAAACAACTCAAGAAACTGTTGAATAAAGACGGCCATGTCGTAATCGCTGTTCCAAACACCAAGAGCTGGGATGCCCAACATTATAAAGAGAATTGGGCCGCATACGATGTGCCACGCCACCTTTTTCATTTCGACGATGAAAACATCAAAATGTTATTGAAATCAAACCGGCTTTCCTTCCTACAAAAAGCTCCGCTGTATCTTGATTCATTTTATATTAGTCTGTTATCAGAAACACATCTCAACAACGGCAACAAAATATTAAAATCCATTATAAATGGTTGTAAATCAAATATTTACGGTTCAAGAACCTCACAATACAGCAGTATGATATACATTTTCCAAAAGAAATGAAAAATATACTTCTTTCCGCCTTTCTTGCCTGCTATGCCTTTATCCTTTACACGTCCTGCGCAAGCCAACAGCCTGTAACGGGCGGAGCAAAGGATACAATTCCCCCCACGCTTCTTGAATCTTACCCGATCAACAAATCACTTAACTTCAAAGATCAAAAAATAACATTGGTGTTTGACGAATTCATTAAAGAAGACCAAATCAAGACCAAGCTGATAATTACGCCAGATGATCAGAACAAATTTGATGTCGTCATCAAAAAAACCAGCATCACCCTCGACTTCGAAAATCCATTTGCTGACAGCACCACCTATACCTTGAACTTCAATAGTACAATCTCCGACATCACGGAAAACAACGATGCTGAAAACATCATACTGGCATTTAGTACCACTACCTACATCGACTCTCTATCCATAGCAGGTAGCATTATCGACCTGCTCACCCACGAGCCAATCAAAGAAGCCACAGTAGCCCTCTACCAAGCCAACGACACGACTGATATATTTAACAAGCGCCCTCTCTATTTTACAAAAACTGCTGAAGATGGTACCTACTCAATAGAAAACCTTAAAAACGGGAACTACAGACTCTACGCCTTCCAGGACAAGAACAAAAACAATTTGTGCGAGCCCAACGACGAGCCCCATGGATTCATCGCCGACACTTTAGCACTTACATACAACATCGACTCTCTAACCATACCTATCACACGCAACGACGTACGCCCACTGGCACAACTAACCTCCCGCACGTCGGGCATATATTTCGAAAGCCGCTATAACAAACCCCTCAAAGATTTTAGCGTTCAAATCCTGGATTCTTTGAAGCTTCCCAATTGGACAATTGAAGCGAACCTAACACCAGATGGGAGAGGTATTGTTTTCTATCCTGTCTCTAATCCGAAAAAGGATAGCCTGCAAATCGCAATCACCTCCATAGACAGCACCTACAACCAAACCATTGATACCACTTACCTAAAATTCACATCAAGCAAGCGAAGCATTCCACCGTTTACATTTACCACCATCCCTACCAAAGACGAGCAAATACTCGAGAAAACGACATTTACATTATCGTTTACAAAACCAGTAGCAAAAAACTACATCGCCGACTCCATGAGAGTTTCCATAGATACACTTGTTCAACATCCAGTCAAGATCGACACCATCATTTGGAACAACCACAAAACAAGAGTTACTATCAACACTCAAATCGACAAAAAGATAGTTGCCAATGAAAAACTCCGATACCAACAATTAACTGACTCATTGCAATCAGACACATCTTCGCTCGACTTTAAACGATACAGTAGAATCAAAAAACTATTAGACAAAGTCGAACACAACTATACCCGAGTCAAACTTCCAAAGGGAACCTTCTTTTCTGTAGACGGAGACACTTCCTACACTGAAAACATCCCACTAAAATTCATAAACAGCGAAGAGCGGGGGATAGTGAGAGGAACTATTTCAACAGACTACACAAACTATACACTTCAGCTAGTCACCAACAAGTACAAAGTAGTTTCCTCACAACCAGGAACGTCTACTTTCGAGTTCAAAAACATCCCACCCGGAGACTATACCTTCAGGATCCTAGTTGATGATAACAACGACGGCGTGTGGTCTACCGGAAACAGCCTAAAGCGAATAGAACCCGAAAGCGTGTACATATATCCCGAATTCTTTAACGTTAGAGAAAACTGGACACTTGAAAATGTTGAGATCAACTTTTAGTGGAAAACTTAGCTAAGCCTGTGCTTAACTGCCCAAGTTCTCCACAACTCGATTCAATCTAACAGAACCGATCCGACACAATTTCAGTTAAGCTGATTTGTGCACATTACACTTACCTCTTACCAACAACTTAAGTCAAAAAAGATACTCACATCACTAACTCCCCATCTATCAACAATCTCCCTCCTTTGCACTATCGCTTGCGTTTCAATGTTAACATGTTGTTTGAAACTCCAATTTGATCAACAATCGACTTATGCTAATTTTCTTATCCACAAATCCACAGACTTAATAATACTCTTCAATTAATCTTTTAAAAATTTAGTTATATATATTACAAAACAGAAAATGTGGATAAATGAGTAAACGACTGATAATAGTAGCAATTCTCATCCTGGTTGCGCCAGTTCTATTGCGTGGGCAGGACAACGCTAAAATTGACCTGGCGAACGAATATTTGGGGCAGGGCGATGTTGACAAGGCGCTCGATCTTTATAAAGACCTGGTAAAGGATTCCAGAAACATCCCCTTTGTTCACAATAATTATCTGGCGCTTCTCATCAACCTGGAGAACTACAAGGAAGCAGAGGATTACGTAGAGAAACAAATTAAGCGAGACGATGGCAATTTAATTTATAAGATAGACCTGGGCATGGTGTATCAGGCGGCAGGAAAAGCCGATAAGGCCAATAGCCAATTTGAGTCGGTAATAGCAGGCATAAAGGGAGACAACTACAAGCTCCGAATAACTGCGCAAACTTTTATCTCCAAGCAGCTCAGAGAATATGCCCTTAAAACTTATCTGGCAGGAAGACAATCATCCGGTAACCAGTATGCATACGCTATCGAGTTGGCGAATATCTACCGTCTTCTCAATAATAGGGAGCAAATGATGGAGGAGTATCTCAACTTCGCCATTCAAAATCCCAATAATATTAACTACGTCAGGAATATTCTGCAGAACCTGCTCACGGAGCCCGAAGACTTAGAGGCTCTTGAAACGATCCTTATCCAAAAGGTGCAGAAAAGTCCCAATGATATTATCTATGGCGAATTACTTATTTGGGCAGAACTTCAGCAGAAAAATTTTTTTGGTGCATTTACGCAAGCCAGAGCCATTGACCGCCGGGAGAGAGGTGAGGGCTCGAGGGTACTGGAAATTGGTATCATAGCAATTGACAATGGAGCGTTCGAAGATGCCGAAGATATTTTTTCATGGATTATTCAAACATATCCATCGTCTTCCAATTATGTGTTAGCAAGAAGGATGCTGATAAAGGCCAGGGAAGGAAAAGTTAAAAACACTTATCCGGTTGACACCACCGCCATCAGAACTTTGATCGCCGATTACGATAATCTTATCAAAGATTCGGGTTTGAACAGCAACACCCTGGAAGCGCTCCGAAGCAAGGCTTTGTTATATGCTTTTTATCTTGATGAAAAGGATCAGGCAATTTCTACGCTAAAAGACATTATCAATTTTCCGAGGGCTCAGCCGCAATTGGTTTCCAGCTGCAAACTAGATCTTGGAGACATCTATCTGCTGATAGGAGAACCCTGGGAATCGACATTACTTTATTCGCAGGTGGAAAAAGACAGCAAGGAAAGCCTGATTGGCTATGAGGCAAAACTCAAGAATGCAAAGCTCAATTATTACAATGGCGACTTTGAACTTGCCAAAGCCCATCTCGATATTTTGAAATTGGCCACCTCACGGGAAATATCTAATGATGCAATGGCACTTAGTCTGCTGATTCAGGACAATACACTGATGGACACCACCGAGCTGGCGATGAAGAAATTCGCTGCAGTTGATTTGCTGCTTTTCCAAAACAAGAAACTTGAGGCTCTTCAAGGTTTTGACTCGTTGCTTAGCCAATTTCCCAACCACAGAATTACCGATGAGGTTTGGTACAAAATGGCACAAATTAACCAGGAGTTAGGCCATGCGGAAGTAGCGATTGCCCTCCTTGACAAGATACTCACCAGCTACCCTACGGATATACTTGGCGATGATGCCTTGTTTCTAAAAGGTAAAATTATCGACAAGCAGTTGGGGAATAAGCAACTCGCCATGGAAGCTTTTCAAGCACTTCTTACAACCTACCCCGGAAGTATCTACACCGCCGAGGCTCGCAAAAGATTCCGGGAGCTCCGGGGCGACCTCAATCAATAAATACACTTTTCTGCATTGATCAAATGCCAGGCAAGAAATAGTATGCATGCATAACAAATTTTGCTATATTTGATATACTCCCGTTATCCCTTTAGAATGAAGAGAGAAGAAACTATTGACTATAATATTAAAGTGGCCTGGCATAGCATTGCCAGGATGTACAACCAGGCCGGCCAAAATGATGGTATTACAACATCGATTGGATTTGTGTTGCTCAATATAGAAAGCGAAGAGGGCACCCCCGCCACCAAAATAGCTCCTTTGATGGGGTTGGAAGCAAGAAGCCTGACGAGAATGCTCAAAAATATGGAAGAGCGGAAGCTCATCTACAAAATGCCTGACCCGAATGATGGCAGGTCAGTCCGGATATTTTTAACTGAAAAGGGAAAGTATCAGAAGACGCTCTCAAAACGGGTAGTTATCGCATTCAACGAAATGGTGATCGACCAGGTTGAGCCTGAAAAGCTCAAAGTATTCTTTGACGTCATCACACAAATCAATCAACTCATAGAGGATAAACAACTGATCCATACTTACATTAACGAAGAGAAAATTTATGAACAGAGTTATTAAAAAGGTGGCAGTTCTTGGCTCCGGTGTAATGGGCTCAAGAATAGCATGTCACTTTGCGAACATTGGTGTTCAGGTTTTGCTTTTAGACATTGTTCCGAAAGAGCTTTCGGACGATGAGAAAAAGAAAGGCTTAACAATGGAGCACCCACTTGTTCGTAACCGAATTGTAAGCGCCGCCCTTCAAACAGCAATTTTTTCAAAGCCAGCTCCGCTTTTTGACGCCAAAAAGGCAAGCCTGGTAAAGACAGGCAATTTTGATGACGACATGAAATCCATTGCGGAGTGTGATTGGGTGATGGAGGTTGTGGTTGAAAACCTGGATATCAAGAAAAAGGTCTATGATCAGGTAGAGAAATTCCGCAAACCAGGCACCTTGGTTACTTCCAACACGTCGGGTATTCCAATCCACCTAATGGCTGAAGGAAGAAGCGAGGATTTCAGGAAGCATTTTGCCGGAACACACTTTTTCAATCCGCCTCGTTATTTGAGATTGCTGGAAATCATTCCTACTCCGGCTACAGACCAAAAGGTGGTGGACTTCCTTATGCACTATGGCGATTTGTACCTCGGTAAAGAAACTGTGCTATGTAAGGACACGCCTGCGTTCATTGCCAACCGGATAGGGGTCTACTCTTTGATGTCGGGCATGCATGTGGTGGAAAAAATGGGACTGACTGTCGGTGAGGTTGATAGAATGACCGGACCGATTATCGGCCGGGCAAAATCGGCCACCTTCCGAACCATGGATGTGGTAGGGCTCGACACCACAGTTAATGTATCAAGAAATTTGTTGCAGGGCTTGCCAAAAGACGAGTCGAAGGACACATTCAAACTACCGAAAATTGTAGAGGAGCTTTACAATAAAAAATGGTGGGGCGACAAAACAAAACAAGGCTTCTTCAAAAAGACAGTAAACGAAAAAGGCGAGAAGGAAATTCTCGAGTTGAACCTGAAGACATTTGAATATGGGTCAAGAACCAAGGCTTCCTTTAAATCGCTTGAAGAAGTAAAAGATATTGAAAGTGTAAAAGAGCGCCTGCCAAAACTGATCAATGCAACGGACAAAGCTGGTGAGTTTTATCGGGCGACATTCTACGATGTGTTCAGGTATTGCTCAATGAGAATTCCGGAAATTGCCGATGAGCTTTATAAAATCGATCAGGCTGTCTGCGCTGGTTTTGCCTGGGAGCTTGGTCCTTTTGAGACGTGGGATTTGGTAGGGGTAAAAGCGACTGCCGAAAAGATGAAGGCAGCAGGAATGGAAGTGTCGCCATGGGTACATGAAATGCTGGCTACAGGCAATACATCCTTCTACAAATTCGAAAAAGGTCAGAAGCTTTACTACGACATCCCTACAAAGTCGTACAAACCAATTCCCGGAAAAGAAGGGCTTATTATCCTTGATGCTTTTAAAGAAAACAAAGTGGTTTGGTCAAATGCTGGCGCAACACTTTATGACATCGGTGATGGTATTCTGGATCTTGAGTTCCATACAAAAATGAATTCTCTCGGTCAGGAAGTAATTGAGGGAATCAATCTCGCTATTGCAAAAGCGGAGGAGAACTATCGAGGCTTGGTTATAGGTAATGAGGGTGCCAACTTTTCAGCGGGTGCTAACCTGGCTATGCTATTCATGTATGCTTCCGATCAGGAGTTTGACGAAATCGATTTGATGATTCGCCAGTTCCAAACTACGATGATGAAAGCTCGCTTTTCATCTGTGCCAGTAATTTCAGCCCCTTCGGGCATGGCGCTGGGTGGAGGCTGCGAGCTTTCACTTCATTGTGACGCTATTCAGGCACACGCCGAAACGTATATAGGCCTTGTGGAATTTGGCGTAGGTTTGATTCCTGCGGGCGGCGGCACAAAAGAAATGACACTGAGGGCCAGTGACTCTTATGCTCCCGGTGATCCGGAGCTCAATCATTTGCAGGAATATTTTATGACCATCGCTACAGCCAAAGTGGCCACCTCGGCACACGAAGGCAAGGCATTGGGTTATATCAAACCGTCTGACGAAATCACGCTGAACAGAGCTCGCCTTTTGGCTGACGCAAAAAGGAAAGCCATCGAACTATCGGAAGCTGGCTATACTCAGCCTTTGGAGCGAAGGGACATCAAAGTACATGGTCAATCGTCACTGGCTTTGTTCGAAGCTGGCATAACTGGTATGCTGTATGGAAAATATATTTCGGAGCACGATGCCCTGATTGCAAGAAAGCTTGGCTACATCATGAGTGGGGGTGATCTTTCATCGCCGACGGAAGTGTCGGAGCAATACCTGCTTGATTTGGAAAGGGAGGCATTCCTCAGCCTGACGGGTGAGCCAAAAACTGTGGAAAGAATTCACAGCATTTTGTTCAAAGGCAAGCCGTTGAGGAACTAAATTTTGTTAACCACAAAAAGACTACAATTATGAATGCATATATAGTGGCCGGCTACAGAACGGCAGTTGGAAAGTCGAAAAAAGGGGGCTTTCGCTTTACCCGCCCCGACGACCTGGCAGCAGATGTCATCAAACACCTGGTTGCTTCGGTTCCGGGCTTTGATGCCAAAAGGGTAGACGACCTTATCGTGGGAAACGCTGTGCCCGAAGCTGAACAAGGCATGCAAATGGGTAGAATGATTTCATTGCTGGCTTTGCCGATGGAAGTGCCCGGCTTGATAGTGAATCGGTATTGTGGCTCAGGCCTGGAGGCGATAAGCATTGCAGCGGCAAGAATTCACGCCGGAACTGCAGAGTGTATTATTGCAGGGGGTACCGAATCAATGTCGATGGTGCCTATGATGGGATATAAAACCGCACTCAACTGGAAAATAGCGCACGAAAACCCTGACTATTATATCAGCATGGGCTTAACGGCCGAGGAAGTATCAAAAGACTACAACATCAGCCGGGAAGACGCCGACGAATTTTCTTATCACTCTCATCAAAAAGCCATCAAGGCAATAAAGGACGGAAAATTCAAAGATGAGATTGTTCCGATCAATGTTCACGAAACGTATGTGGACAAGGACGGTAAGAAAAAGACGAGAGACTTTGTGGTAGATACCGACGAGGGCCCAAGAGAAGATACGAGTCTCGAAGTGCTTGCAAAACTAAAGCCTGTTTTCAGAATGGGCGGAAAGGTAACTGCGGGTAACTCTTCACAAACTTCTGATGGCGCAGCTTTTGTGATGGTGATGTCAGAGAAAATGGTGCAGGAATATAACCTGAAGCCCATTGCCAGAATGCTGGCCTATACGGCAGCTGGCGTGGAACCAAGAATAATGGGGATAGGGCCGGTAGCCGCAGTGCCAAAGGCGTTGAAACAAGCCGGCCTGAAAATGGCAGACATTGACTTGATTGAATTGAATGAGGCTTTTGCAGCTCAGGCATTGGCTGTTGCCAAGAACCTGGATTTCGACATGTCGAAATTAAATGTGAATGGTGGTGCAGTAGCGCTTGGTCATCCGCTCGGTTGCACAGGAGCCAAACTGTCGGTTCAGATTTTCAATGAATTGAGAAGGCAGAAGAAAAAATATGGCATGGTCACCGCCTGTGTAGGCGGTGGACAGGGCGTAGCTGGTATTTTCGAGTTACTTAACTGATCATCAAAGACTCTTTGAGAGAAAGAATTAAAGCATTGGCATTTGCCAATGCTTTTTCATTTATCGCCTCAAGAGATCGAACTTGTATAAGACGGTTACAAAATTCATTTTATCTTTACAAAATAGGAGCAGAAAAGACATCCAGCATATAGTTATTGAGGAAACCTTCTTCCGATAAAGAAGAAAATATTTACAATCCATATTGATGTTGTTACTGATTTGTAAATGTGGACACTCTTATAGCGGACTCTATTAAACAGCACTTTTTTGATAATATTTAATCCATGAAAAACTATTCCACCGGAGAATCAGAGGCCAGGCTTAGCGCCATTTTTGATCATGCCATTGATGGAATAATCACAATTGACGAAAAGGGAATTGTTGAGTCAATGAACCCAGCAGCGGCCCGGCTGTTTGGCTATGAACCAGTGGAAGTACTTGGTCAGAATATTAAAATGTTAATGCCTGAGCCTGACAGAAGCCGACACGACACTTACCTGGAAAACTACCGGACGACGGGTGTAAAAAAAATAATTGGGATAGGTAGAGAGGTAAGCGGAAAGAGGAAAGATGGATCTAAATTTCCTCTTTACTTAAGTGTTACGGAAATTCAATTTGAAGGAAAAACGATTTTCACAGGTATCATTCACGATATCACGGAGCTGAAGCTATCAAGGGAAAAACTGCGGAGATATGCCGCCGAGCTTGAGAGAAGTAATAGGGAGCTACAAGATTTTGCTTATGTATCGTCGCACGATTTACAGGAGCCCTTAAGAAAAATACAGGCATTTGGAGACAGACTTCTTCATAAAGAAGCTCCGAACTTGTCGGAGCAAGGGCAAGACTATTTGGCTCGAATGCTGAACGCCGCCGGCCGAATGCAGCGGCTTATTAATGATCTATTGTCTTTCTCGAGAATTTCATCAAAGACCCGAGAATTTGTACAGGTTGATTTGAATCAGGTTTTGGCAGAAGTGCTCACCGACCTTGAGCTGCTTATAGAGCAAACAGAAACTAGAGTAGAGGCTTCCGACTTGCCCACTATAGACGGAGACTATACTCAATTGGCACAGGTTTTTCAAAACTTGATTTCAAACGCCATCAAGTTTGTGAAAGATGGTGAAAAACCAAGAATAAAGATCTCGGCCAGGGCGGTTCAGGAGCAGGCTCACCTGACGGCTACTCCCGGCGACGAGACTGTTGAAGTCACCTTCCAGGACAACGGAACGGGCTTTGATCAAAAATATGCGGATCGAATTTTTCATATTTTTCAACGGCTGGAGGGTCAAAAATTCGAAGGCTCCGGAATAGGCTTGGCCATTTGCAAGCGAGTGGCTAACCGACATGGCGGAGACATCGTAGCAATAGGCACACCAGGAGTAGGTGCTACGTTTATTCTAACTCTATCAAAAAGGCAAACCAGACATGAGAACTAAAACTTCAAAAAACAATACAATACTTATCCTGATTGCCGAAGATGACCCGGAGGACAGGCTGCTGGCTAAAGAAGCAATTGATGAAAACGGTTTGGTTAGCCGGGTAGAGTTTGTTGAAAATGGCGTCCAGTTGATGGATTACCTTTTTAACCGCCCCCCGTATAACGACAAAGAAAAGTTTCCAACTCCCGGACTTGTCATTTTGGATCTCAACATGCCCAAGAAAGATGGCCGGGAGGCCTTGAAAGAAATAAAATCGAGTAAGCTGCTTAAATCTCTCCCCGTTGTAGTACTGTCCACTTCTAAGGCAGACGAAGACATCATGCAGACATACGACTTGGGGGTGAATTCTTTCATCACTAAGCCGGTTACGTTCAAGGCGCTGGTTGAGATTATGAATACATTGTGCCACTACTGGTTTGAAATCGTAGAACTTCCCGCAAACCATGACTAATTATCAGCATCGGTCATCGATAAGTATACTTCTGATAGACGATGATGAGGAAGACTTTCTAATCACCAGGGACATCATAGCCGATTTTCCGTCCGGGGCATACACTTTGGCGTGGGAGCCTGATTTTGAAAAGGCAAAAGTGAAAATTCTTCAAAATGAGCACGAAGCCTATTTGGTCGACTTCAGGCTTGGTGCTGAAAGCGGTCTTGACCTCATTAGCTATTCTTTGGAGAGGGGAATTATGGGCCCGTTCATTTTACTTACAGGACAGGGTGACCTGCAAATAGACGAGGAGGCCAGAAGGCTTGGGGCTGTCGATTACATGGTCAAAGGCTCGATTAATCCAGATCAGCTGGAACGCTCGATAAGATACGGCATTCAGCACGTTCTCAACCTGAACGAAATAAAGGAGCTGAACCAGCAATTGGAAAGAAGAGTGATGGAAAGGACTCGTGATTTGGCGAGAGCGAATGAAAGACTTTCCTATTCCAATGAATCACTTCAAAAAGAAGTAGACGAACGAAAGCAGGCTGAAAAGGCTCTAAGAGAAAGCCAGAAAATATACAGCGCCATAGCCAGTAATTTTCCAGATGGAATGCTGTGTGTGTTAGATAAGGATTTAAGGTTCCTCCTTGTAGATGGGAAAGCCGAAGAGCCTGAAATGAGGAATAAGCAGGAATGGATAGGGTCGTATGCCAGTTCGATGACTTTTATAGACCAAAAAGAAGCCTTCATTAAAAATTTGAAAAAGGTACTTAAAGGTGTGCCATTGAATATGGAAGTGACGGTAGCCAACGGCGAAAGGGAGTACCAGATCAATGCCGTCCCTTTGTTCGATGACGAAGAGAAAATACAGAACCTATTGATTGTTTGTAAAAACATTACAGAAAGGAAAAAAGCAGAGAAGGAAGTACTCCGAGCATTGAATCAGGAAAAGGAGCTCAATGAACTCAAGAGCAGGTTTGTCACAACAGCGTCTCACGAATTCAGAACCCCACTAAGCACTATCCTTTCTTCAGTGTCTCTGATAGGCCGTTATATTTCAGATTCGGATCAAAAGGAAAAAATAGACAAACACGTCCATCGTATCAAATCTTCTGTAAATAATCTGACCTATATTCTTAACGACTTTTTGTCTTTGGGGAAATTGGAGGAAGGGAAAACGACCTTTAACCCTGTATCATTTGATTTGGAACAAATGATTAGTGAGGTGGTTTCTCAGATAAGCCCTACTTTAAAGGAAGACCAGGAGATACTGCTGAGTATAGCGGAAGGTACATTTGGAGAAATCTACGTTGATGAGCAAATGACTAAGAATATCTTGATCAATTTGCTCAACAATGCGTCGAAATATTCTGGAGAAAGGCAAAAAATTCACCTAGGTTTGGGTAGAGAGAATGGGCTCCTGAAAATCACGGTTAAAGATAAGGGAATTGGCATACCGAAGAAGGATCAGCAACATCTTTTCGACAGGTTTTTCAGGGCCAACAATGCCATCAATATACAGGGAACAGGCCTGGGGCTCAATATTGTCAAGAAATATATTGAACTAATGAACGGACATATTGAATTTAGCAGTGAAGAAAACAAAGGCACCGAATTCAGGGTGGCGATACCGATAACACAACCTAGCTATGACTAAAATATTGCTTATTGAGGACAATATGGAAATGCGGGAAAATACCGCAGAGATTCTTGAGCTCTCCAATTATGAGGTGATAACAGCAGCCAATGGTAAGGAGGGAATCGAAAAGGCCAAGAAGGAATTACCACATCTGATCATTTGTGATATCATGATGCCTGAGCTGGATGGTTATGGTGTGCTTCGTGTTTTAGGAAAATTACCTGAGACGGCCGGCATCCCTTTTATATTTCTTACCGCTAAATCTGAAAAAGAGGATTTTAGGAAAGGGATGAGTATGGGTGCCGACGACTATCTGACCAAGCCTTTTGATGATGTGGAGTTGCTGGATATCATAGAACTGCGGCTTCGCAAAAACCAGATTGCCAGAAAGGAGTATTCCAATGATGTGGATGGCATTGCGGATTTTATGAATGACGCAAAGGCATTAAATGAGCTGAGCCATTTGTCGGCCGACCGCACCATCAGAAAATTTAAGAAAAAAGAAATAATCTTTTACGAAGGCAATCTTCCACACGGGCTCTTTTTTGTCAACAGCGGAAAAGCTAAAACATACAAAACCAACGACGACGGCAAAGAATACATCACCGGCCTTTTTAAAGAAGGTGATTTTATCGGATACATCGATCTTTTGCAGAATTCTAACTACACTGAGTCGGCCATGGCCATGGAGGATTCCGAAATTTGCCTTATCCCAAAGCAAGACTTCTACAAACTACTGAACAGCAACCGGGATGTTTCCATCAGGTTCATCAAAATGATTTCCAACAACTTGGTGGAGATGGAGGAAAGAATCCTGAAGCTTGCCTACAACTCGGTCAGAAAAAGAGTAGCTGAGGCTTTGGTGATGTTGGAAGATAAGTTCAAAGAAAAGAACGAAGGAGAGGAATTCAATATGAATATTCCCCGGGAGGATCTCGCCAATATTGTTGGCACTGCTCCGGAGTCCGTGATCAGAACCCTCTCTGATTTCAAAGATGAAAAGCTCATCGAAATCAAAGGCAGCAATATCAAGATCATCAACTCAACGGGCCTGCGAAAGATGCGCAACTAGCTTGATTCAAAATCCGGAAATTTACCGGAGGTCTTTCCCAAATGGCGTCAAGGCCAGCGAAGCTAATTTCATGTGTTGGGTGGCAAAGGGAATGCCAATAATGGTAACGAACATTAGCAGCCCAAACACCAGGTGAGTAACTGCCACGCACAGACCTCCGGTGAGAAGCCAAATTACATTCATGATTACGGCCAGGCAGCCGGAGTTACTTTCGGTAGTCACCACTTTTTGCCCGAAAGGACTGAGGGCAAGTATGCCGATTTTAAAGCATTGAAAGCCAAATGGGATGCCGACGATGGTAAGACAAAGGGCAATGCCTCCGATTACGTAGCCGAAAAACAGGAAGATGCCTCCCCCAAAAATAATCCAGAGCAAATTTCCGATGATGTTCATAAAGTTGAGTGTATTGAGATAAAATTGGCAAGCACCACTTCCGATCACCAACCTGTTGACCAGGAAGGCAGATACTCCCCACGTAATTGTTCTTAACTTGTTACATCATTTGCCCAGTCCTATAGACGTCGCCTTTCGTTATCGGTTGCAAAAACGCCCTCCTTTGGAAGAATAAATTTTCGCCAGGTCCTATCGGCATGCAAAAATCGGCGAATGGTGTTGATGCTGCTACCTCAAGCATGATAAAAAAAGAAAACCCGAAGCAATAGCACCGGGTTTCCATTTTCTTTACCAGAGATGTTTTTACTCCACCTCGACGATCATTTCTACTTCGATTGCTATGTTGTTAGGCAACGACCCCATGCCAACTGCGGCACGGGCATGTTTGCCTCTCTCTCCAAACACGGCCACCATCAGATCAGAGTAGCCATTAACTACTTTGGGCTGATCGGTAAAGTCTGGTGCACAGTTCACCATTCCCAACACTTTTACAATACGTTTTACTTTTCTTAAGTCGCCAAGCTCTGCTTTCAATACCGAAAGCTGGCTAATGGCAGTAAGCCTTCCAGCCTCGTAGCCTTGTTCGATAGTTAAATCAACGCCCACTTTCCCGGTGACGTAGCTACCATCAGCTTTCGATGGGCCCTTGCCGGCAAGGAAAACCAAATTGCCCGTACGGACGGCATTCACATAGTTGGCTACCGGCGCCGAAGGAGTTGATAACTCGATGCCGAGCTCTTTTAGTTTTGCTTCCGGATCGTAATCCGAAGGAGCACTTACCTGAGCTTTCAGTGTGTCGGCTCCTTCTTTTGTGTTGGAAGTACCCGGCGAGCAGGCAGTCATAAGCCCCAGAAATCCAATAAACAATAGCTTTTTCATATCATATTGGTTAGTTGATAATCACTTATTGACCTACAAAGAAAACAGCATTGGCAAACAGCAACTTTCCGTTGTCCCAAAATGCACGAAACAAAGGATTGTCGGACATGTAGATGACCTGGCCGCCGCCCATACGATCAACGCCAAAAACCAGTGAGTTCTCCAATTCCTTTTGTACCCTGTTGCCAGCAAAACCACTTACAGGTTTAGCCCCCGTCGGGATATAGGCTACGTTCCAGGCTCCCGACAATTTGCCAAACCTGCTTTCAGCTGTTTTCAAACTAAAATACGAGTTGCCGTAGCCATAAGCCAGTGGATGGGTATTGTCGAGGCTTACTTTGTAAATAGCGCCTGGGATAATCCCCTGAATGTCGTTTCTCTCACGGTCGGCATACTTTAAGCTGGCATCCGCTTCGTCCCATTTTTCCTGAAGCTTCTTCATCGCTGCTTTCTCATCGTCGTCGGCATATTTTTTCAAGCCATAGCCATCACGATCAACAAAACTGTTGAGTGCGCCTTGTACCAGAATTAGTCTTCCGCCATCACGCACCCAACTGTCAATCATTTTCATAGAGCCGTCGCCCAGCCCGTTGTATCTGCCGTTTTGGATAATGATCACGTCGTAGCCAGATAAGTCAAAACGTCCGAAGTCATCAGTGTCTAATACGCTGATCGGATAGTCGAGCTGACGCTCGAAGAAATGCCAGGTTTCGCCAAAAGCCAAAGAGGAAACACCATTGCCAGCCAGCACTGCTACTTTAGGCGCATCGATGTAGTGAACATCGCCGCTGCCGAAATCTTTGCCGCTGTCTACGAAGCCAGTGGTGGTAGCATCCAATGAACGACCATATTCTTTGGCCAGGCCTTTGACCAATGCGTCAAAACGGGAAGCGTGCTGCTCATTTCCCCGACGGGTGATGATAAGTGTGCCTCTTTCGTAATTTTTACCGCCAATGGAAAAGGGGCTTTCAGCATAGCGAACATTCGCTTTGTTTTTCAGCAGCTGGGCTAAAAACTTCGCATCTTCCAGTGTTTGCCAGCGGGCAATATAAGCGTAAGCTTTATCGGCTGAAGTTACCTCAGCTGACGGAGCGCTGTACTTGCCAGTTCCAGGCATGATTTTCTCGGTGACAGCATACGCTTTTAAGCCTTTGGCATAGGGAACACCCCACGCAGTGATGTCGTAGGTGTTAGAATCTTCCACATAGGTGCTTGGCTCAAACAGAATGCTGGCCAAAACGCCTCTCGGCTGATAGTTGCTAATGACCAGGTCGCTGGAATTCAGGTTGAAAGATTCGGTTGCCTGAGTCTGATAGTTAAAGCCTTTCAACGGCTTGCCTGCTGCACCCGTTCCGTAGACAATGCCCATAGCATCCAGCCAATTGGCAAGAGCGGATAGTTTGTCAGGGTTGTTATCTCCCTTGATCACGAACCCTTTGTATTTGCCAGGGAAGGAGTTGACGTTGTTGTTGAAGAACTTCTGGTACTCCTGAAGTACCTGCGCCTTGTTAGCAATGGTAACCTCCACTGTTGAAACGCCATTGCTATGGTGATGGGCAATTCTGTCTTTCAGTGTTAAAGTATCTCCTTCGGCTGTAAGTACGCCTAAACCACCACGTCCGCCGCCGCCTTGTTCGTATGTCATGCCAATGGCCCCGTTGTACACAGGGTAGGTGTCGCCATAAGATGGATAAAGCAAATCAAAGCGCTCCTTGGTAAAGTACAGCCAACCATTTTGATCAAAGTACTTGGCATTGTTTTTACCAATCGTTACCTGAAAATCATATTGCCATTTGGTGATCAGCTCATGATAAGGCTTGGCCGCAGGTGCCATGTAGTACGGGCTGTTGACACCCTGCTCATGAAAATCGACATGGATTTGCGGCATCCATTGGTTATAAACTGCGATTCGCTTCTGCGACTCAATCTGAGTCTGCCATGCCCAGTCCCGGTTCAGGTCGAACAGGTAGTGGTTGGCTCTGCCGCCGGGCCACACTTCGTTGTGCTCTTTGCTTTGAGGGTCGGGATTGTAATCCTTGTTGCCATACTGATTGTAATAGTTGGCATAGCGATCTCTTCCGTCTGGGTTGATGCATGGATCCATGATCACTACACCCTCTTCGAGCCAGGAAGCTTTGTTGGTGACCAGCTCGTAAATAGTGGCCATGCTGGCTTCCATGGAAACGGACTCGTTGCCATGCACGTTGTAGCTGAGCCAGATGATAGGAATATTGGTAGATGGGCTACCACTTTGCAAACCGGCCCGTTTCAGGTTGTCGGTTCGGATAGTTTCAATGTTTTGATGGTTGGCCTCGCTGGTAGCGATGGCATAAACCAGTGGGCGATCTTCGAAGGTGCGCCCGTATTCCTTGAGGACAACCTTAGAAGAATTGGCTGCCACGTGCTGGTAATATTCCACCACCCGGTGGTGGCGGGTAAATCTTTCGCCAAGTTCGTAGCCGAGAAATTCTTTCGGGCTTTGCACTTGTGCCCATGTTTGGGTAAATGCCAGACAAAGTAGAAGTAGTAACAATTTTCTCATATCGATGCAATGCAGAGTTTGGGTTTTCAATTGGAGCCCAAGATAAGAGAAACTCGGCAATGCCAAATTGGGAATTACGCAGGTGGCTTACTTCCTATTACCCAGCCAAAGCAGGGCGTTGATCACAAGCTGATCCTGGAGCGGATTATGAAAAGTAGCCGAAAGTGTCTTGTTGGTGCCGCCCTCATAATCGATATCGTTGTGGCCAAAATTGAAATAGATCATGCGGTACCTGGTGTTGGTCCACACGATGGGGTAGTAGCCACTGTGCCAAATCTCGTGCTGCTTGGGTCCTGTGCCGAGCGGAAAGCTTGATGAGTCGACAGATAGCAAAATATCGATGTCAGGGTTTTTAGTCAGGTCATTTTCCCACCGGTACCATTCGCTTGGTGACGTTTTGAAAGTATCCGGCAAGTTTTTCAGAGCGGGATGGTCGGGTGCTTCGCTGCGAAGAACGGCCGAGGTTGGTCGCCAGGTATTGCTTCTGTATTGACCGGCACCCAAAAACTCTTCGTGGTACCAATCCCAGTCCTGATTAAAATCGGAAGGAGTAAGAGCAAACCCAGCAAAATGAAACCCCATCCATGCCCCGCCGTTTTTCATGTACTTTTCTAGCGCTGCCCTTTGCTCAGGCGCTTCCGGCCGGGTATCGAGGAAAATCACGAGGTCGTAGTTGGCCAGGAAGTCGTTGTTAAGATTGCTCCAGTTGCTGGTGGAGTCGTAAGAGAAACGGTGCTTAGCTGCCTGTTCTTTGAACCACGGATGGGCCTCACCCACAAAGCTGATATGGGCCTGGTCGTTTTTGGCGGTGAAGAAGGAGATGACTTTGAAAGAATCGTTTTGAGCACAGCCAGTAGCAGAGCTCAGAGACAAGATTGTTAAGACCAATTTGCCTGCCAAATACAGATGCTTCATTTTAGACGCCATGATAATTAGTGGACATACTGTTCTTTTTATTTGCAACTAAGATAACACCTGTACACATTGACGCAATAACTTCCTTTCCTCAGTTATGCTTCCAAATTCATATTATATCCACTTGCTGCTGTCGACTATAGGCAAAGGGTAGCTCTCAGGCAGTTGCACACCAGCTTCAAAAAGATCAGCTTTTCGAAGGGCGTCTGGCCGGTGTACTTTCCCACCCGGGATGCCGGATAGTTCGGGCAACCAGTGCCGTACATAGTCACCCTTTCCATCATACTTCATGGCTTGTGAGAGGATATTAAAGTACCTGTTCTCCCGGGGGTCGTTGCCGACTCCTGCAACATAATTCCAGTTACCCCAGTTACTGGAAACGTCATAGTCGATCAGTTGCGATTCAAACCATTGCGCTCCCCAAACCCAATCCACCTGAAGGTCTTTGATCAGAAAAGAGGCTACATTTTGTCTGCCCCGATTGGACATGAAGCCTGTTTGAAGGAGCTCTCTCATGTTGGCGTCAATGAAAGGCACACCAGTTTTTCCGGTTCGCCAAAGCTCGAAGATTACCATATCCTGAACGAAATAAATAGGCTGGCCACGGATACCCTTGGTTCGAAACATAGAAGACCCATACTTTTTCATCACAAACCTAAAGTAGTCTCGCCAGTACAGTTCAAAAATTAACCAGTAGGTGGAGTCGTTCTTCAGGACTTCTTGTTCAAATTTTTTCACCTCATAGTAAACATATCTTGGTGAAATGGTGCCCAGCGACAACCAGGCCGACAGCTTTGTTGAATAGTTTGATCCCAGCAATCCATTTCGGGTATTTTTATATTGTGTAATAGCCTTGGTATCCCAAAGGTAGGCCCTAAGCCGTTCTAGTGCAGCGTTCTCTCCGCCCGAAAAATGAATGGCTGCCCTTTCGTCGAGGCCGGGATGTTGAAGCCCAAAATCTCGTAAGTCTGGAAGCTGGCCTGCGTCCACTTTACCGAAGGCGGGAAGCTTAGCAGGGGCATCCTTTGCTGGTCGGATTGGTGTGGCATTCTCATTCTCTTTCCTAAATTGCGTAAACACTTCTGGCAGATTTTGAATAGGCCAGGGAATATCATCTTCGTGCCAAAGTGTACTCTGCCAAAATAGCTTTAGTAGAATTTTTTTTCGAAATAGTGTTGACTCAAGCGACTTCTCTATAGCCACTTCCTCCGTAGCCACCTCCTTGGATGCAAAAACCGCAGTTGCCTCCAGTTGTGTCGCCAATTCAGGAATGATATTTTCAGGCAGCCCAAACCTGACAATTAGATTGCTGCCTTTTTTCTGAAGGTTTGCTTTCAGATCAGTCAGCGACTCCAGAAGAAAATTTGTTCGAAGAGGCCCGCATCTAGGGAATCCAAGCGACTGTTCCTCGAACTGTCTCGGATCAAAAACAAAAACCGGATACAGATACTGACACTGCTTCATCGCACTTAGCAGAACCTCGTTGTCAAGTAAACGAAGGTCATTTCTAAACCAAATGATATGAATTCCTTTCTCCATTCAATATCAACAAACCGTGAACAGAAGTTGTTGACAAGAATTTGAAGGCATTCGTGATAGCGCCTATTTCACAGGCGGAGGCCCTTCAGGCAAAATGGCCTTGTAAACGTAGTCACCTTTTTTCTGAACAAACTCATCCCGCATCGCTTTTCTGATGGCCTCGTTTTCAAAAAGGTCAACCATTGTCAGCGCCAGACTTTTGGCGGCGAATACCATTCCCTTGTGTCCAATGGACATGCCGCCGCAGGCGACGACCGCCCACGAGTGCCAGGGTGTTCCGATGGGTGCGGTGGTAGCCACAAGCGAAATTTCCGGTGTGATCCAGCTGATGTCGGCCACGTCAGTCGAGCCGCCTGTGGGAAATTCAGCTGTGGGGTCAATGCCTCCAATGGTTCCATCCAGGCCTTTTTCCTCCATCTTAACTGATCGCTGAATGCCTTTCGCAAACGCTATTTCATCCGCTGTGTAGCTAATCGGCCCGACTAGTTGCATGTTTTTGTAAAGCACGTTGGCTCCGGCAATATTTGGCAATTGCTCGTGATAGCCAGAGGTGATCGTTAGCTTTGGTGTAACTCCAGCGATCAAGGCTGCCCCCTCTCCAATTTCCTGCACCCTTTTATACACTTCCATCATGCCATCTCTGGTGGCATCCCTTACATACAAGCCCACCCGGGCGTAGTCGGGCACAATGTTGGGAGCTTCACCGCCCTTTTCGATGATATAATGGATGCGAACGGATGGTTTTATGTGTTCCCGGAGCATGTTGAGGCCATTAACAAATGCCTCTACGGCATCCAGCGCACTCCGGCCATTCCAGGGATCAAACGCAGCATGGGCAGCTTGTCCGGTAAATTCAACTGTTACCTCAATCATTGCCTGACTACTTTGGGTGCTTGCTTTGTTTTCGGCGTCGGGGTGCCAGTCGAGGCAGGCATCCAGGTCGTTAAACAAACCAGCTCTGGCCATATAGATTTTCCCACCAATGGCTTCTTCGGCTGGTGTTCCATAGAACCGAACCGTTCCCTTCAGCTTACCCTGCTCGATCAGCTCCTTGATGGCCACGGCTGCTCCCAGGCTGCCAGGGCCAAATAGATTATGTCCACAGCCATGCCCGCCGGCACCGTCTATTAGGGGAGATTTTTCCGGTACTGCTTTCTGTGACAATCCGGGCAAAGCATCGTATTCACCCATGATGCCAATAATTGGCTTGCCGCTGCCATAGCTTGCGATAAAAGCCGTTGGCATTTCGGCAACGCCCCTTTCAACAGTGAAGCCCTGAGCTTCGGCGTAGTCGGCCAGGGCTTTGGCGGAAACATTTTCTTTTAAGGCGATTTCTGCTGCCTCCCAGATTTTGTCGCTGAGATCAACAAGCTCAGAAGTGTGCCTGTCCACCGACTCAAGAACGGTTTTTTTGTTGCCGGAGATTTTTTGAGCCTTCTGGCCAAAAGAGACAAAAGCGTTTACCAAAACAAGCAATAGGAGAAGACTCTTTTTCATGATAGGTCGGTTTTGAAACGAATATATGAAAAAGTACCCATCAACAGTGCTTCCTTGTTTTGTGTCTAGTTGAGTAGAACCTCATCGACAAATACCCATCCAGGGTTTCCCTTGGCATCGTGCCAGGCTGGGAGTTTGGTAACGGGCATGATATGAATCTTAAGCATCTTGTATTTTTCTTTAGGCAAATCGAAAGTGTAGAAAGCGGGGCCAACCGGCAAGTTTTTGGTTGGCTGATCCACTTTGTTTTTCTTCCAAAGCTTCAGATTTTTTTCATCGTCACCGTACCAGATGTCGATACTGGCGGGAGGCATGATCCAACCTCCTGTGTTATTGAGGCAGCTCACGGTGATTGACTTTTGAGGAATCTCTTCACCTAATATTATTTGCACATCCATGGGTTCGCCCTGGTAGCCCAGCCAGTTGCCATCGGTATGAATATTGGTGCCTTTGATGTGGTCAAAAAGCGTTTGTTCAAGCTTCCCTTTGTATTTCGGGTTCGGTTGAGTCAACAGACTAACATTGCCTGGTGTAATCGAACTTCTCAGAAATGATTTCGACACCATTTCGCTGCTGTACCATCCGTCTTTGAATGCTTTGACGTTAATGGTTGCATTGCCATCCAAAGGAATTCCATCTTCGTAGATTGGGGAACTGATACTGTCGGGTGCTGATCCATCCAGCGTATAACGCAACGTAACACCGTTGAGGTAATGCTTCAGCTTTACTGAAATAGGGTCGGTAAAGAAAGCTTCGTTGCCAACAATTACCGGAGCCGATAGCTGAATAACGGCGCCTTTGTCATCGAAGCCCGACTCAAAGGAGACATTGGGAAAAACTTCCTTTAACTCAGCAACCTGCCCTGCATCAATCCCTGTATTCCAGATAAATATTTTTTGAAGAGTGGAGAGAGGCCTCAGCTCAGAGACGCCCGCAGCAGTAACGGCCGTTCCCGATAGTGATAGTTCTCGCAGGTTCGAAAGTTTCGCCAATGAAGACAGTCCTTTGTCCGAAACATTAGTGAAGTTCAGATGAAGTTTTTCCAGGTTTTCAAAAGCCGCCAACAAAGCCAGGTCTTCATCTTTGACCGGAATTTTGTTGAGGCTCAGTTCTACAACCTGCGTGCGGATTTTGTCGAGTTCTTTTAGTTGCGCTGGTTCGAACGCTTCGCTCGAAAAAAAGCTGACAGTGAGTGCTGGTGAGTTGAGAGCAATAGGACTGATGATCCGGTAGTTGGAGTTCAGCGATTCAACCAGTGCGGGGTCGGCGGCCTCAAAATCATAGCTTTTGGTGGCGTTGAATTTTGCCTGTGCTATTTGGTAAAGGGGCTGATTCGGAGCAGTTTCGGCTGCCAAAGCCTCGAAAGGCGCACCAGCGGCAATCCAGGCTTCAAGTACTTCCTTCTCTTCATCTGTGAGCTGGTTTTTACCCTCGGGCGGCATATGTTCTTCTACCGATTCGGGCAAGTGAATGCGTTTGAGCAGTAGACTGGCTTCATAATTCAGAGAGTCCCATAGCAGTCCGTTTTTACCACCAGCCAAAATAGTTTCCGGACTTTCCATCACCAACTCACCTTTGGCTTTGCGGCTATTGTGGCAGCCCATGCACTTTTCCTTCAGAATAGGCTGTACCATATGATCGTAAATTACGGCCTCAGCGAAAGGAACATCTTCGAAACTTGCGTCAGGGGTGATGGGTGCCAGCACAAAATTTTCTCCGTGTGTAATGTTGGCTCCCTGGTGACCTGCAAAAGTGATCAGCACTAACATCCCTACCGGAACAACTTTCGAGAGCATAGGCTGAAGATTCCATGACTTTCTGAAAACGTACCATCCGTAAGAGCAAAAAGCGATTAACGCCCCACCCCACTTATGCCAGGTCAGGCTTCCCTCAGCATAGCCGCCCTCTTTTGAGAGCAATAATCCCATAAGGGCTGAAAGGGCCGCTGTAAAACTGCCGACGAGCAGCAGGTCGTCAGCCGTCAGTGACTCATCGGTTGCTGACTCATCCGGTTTTTTGTTGAAAAAAACTAATAGAGCATAAACTGCCAGCAAGGCTATGGGAAAATGCAGGAGTAAAGGGTGCATCCGCCCCAGCACCTGAAGCCAGGCGGGTGTAGTAAAACTGTTTTCGAATACGAAAAGAAACGCCAGCAAGCAGCAAACAAAGAAGTTGCCATTGGCGATCAAGCCCCGAAGCTTGCTCATGAAACAGGCATTAGTTTATATGGGTATACCTGGCCGGAATTCCACTGAGCTACGTAAAGATTTTCCTCGTCGTCGATACACACATCGTGGGGGTAAGCAAAAACGGCATCGGTTTGGAACAACTCCTTTAGCTGACCAGCCTCATATTCCGGGGCATTCGCAGCGATGTTGGAAACGACTTTGTCTTTCTTGTCGAGAATCGTTACAAACCCAGATTGCTTCCATGGTTGACTGGCGCTCATAAGCACGGCAGCATACAAATAGTCGCCCTTAATAACCGGCCTGCAAACCCAGGCGCCGGGTAGAGAAATGGTCGACAAGTATTTTCCTTCGAGCGTATAGCGCTTGAAAGCCATTTGCTGGCGGGAGCTAACCACAAGTGATGGATTGGCTGGATCACGGAAATCCATACAAACGCCGTGGGCATTCAGAAGGTGAGCATCGGTTTCTCCCCGGCCGCCAAAGTGGCGGATGTAGTTGCCCTTGCTGTCGTACTGCATAATGAAGTCTTTGCCATACCCATCCGCCACAAATATATCTCCATTGGGAGCAATGGCGGTTTCAGTAGGGACGTACTCCTCTGCTTTTGTGTATTCGCCCGTTTCTTTTGGATAGTCGAGCGTCAAAAGTACACGACCGTTCATGTCTGTTTTGATCACCTGATGCCGGTTGTTGTCGCAAATGAAGAGCACTTCGGTGCCATTTTCGTCAAATAAAGTCAACCCATGAGCCCCGGGGTACTCCGATCCCCACGTTGAAAGCAGCTTCCCTTTTTTGTCGTAGATAATGACATTGTTTTTGGTCTCGTTGGTGAGGAGCAGGATGCGGCCTTTGCTGTCCTGCACCATTTCGTGGCAGTCTTTCACCGGGTATTTGGTGATGTCGGCCTGGCTCCATTTGGTGTCGAGCTTGTAGCGCTTTTTTCCGTGGCCGAGGATGATGTCTTGCTTCGGATTTCTGGCTAACAGAGAAGGCCCAGCCATAACAGCCGAAGCGGCAAGGGCACTGTTTTTTACAAAAGTTCTTCTTTTCATTTTTCGGGTGTTCTTGCTAAGCAATAATTCCTTTCACTACCTTTCCGGCTACATCAGTCAACCGGTACCTTCTTCCCAAATGCTTGTAGATCAGCTTCTCATGATCAAGCCCCATTTGGTTGAGCACGGTCGCATGAAAATCGTTGACATGCACGGGGTTTTCGGTGATATTATAGCCAAACTCGTCAGTTTCCCCGTAGACCATTCCAGGCTTGATGCCCCCACCTGCCATCCATATAGTGAAGCACCGGGGATGGTGGTCACGGCCGTAGTTGTCGCCAGTGAGCTTGCCCTGGCAATAGTTGGTTCTGCCAAACTCACCGCCCCAAATTACGAGGGTTTCGTCGAGGAGGCCTCTTTGCTTCAAATCCATTACGAGTGCTGCCGACGATTGATCCACATCTTTGCACTGGCCAACAATTTGGCCAGGCAGGTTATCGTGGGCATCCCACCCCTGATGGTAGAGTTGCACAAACCGAACGCCACCTTCGCTGAGCTTGCGGGCCAGCAGGCAGTTGGCGGCATAGGTACCGGGCACCATGCATTCGGGGCCGTACATTTTCACAATTGACTCCGGCTCATTTTTTAAATTTGTAAGCTCTGGCACCGAAGTCTGCATTCGGTAAGCCAACTCGTATTGTTGAATTTTGGCAGCAATCTCAGGATCCCCGAACTCTTCGTAGTTTTCCTGATTCAACGCTGCCAGGTGATCGAGCATTTTTCTTCTTTCCGCCCTGTCCATTCCCTCGGGGTTGTTGAGGTAGAGCACAGGGTCGTCGCCACTGGAGAACTGGACACCCTGATGAACGGAGTCGAGGAAGCCGTTGGTCCAAAGCTTTGAGTAAACTCCCTGGCCATTACCTTTTCCTTTTGAAAGCAAAACGCAGAAAGCGGGGAGGTTTTTGTTTTCACTTCCCAGCCCGTAACTCAGCCATGCCCCCATGCTTGGGCGGTTGCCTACCTGGGCACCGGTCTGGAAAAAGGTGAGTGCCGGGTCGTGGTTGATGGCCTCGGTATAAATGCTTTTTACGAAGCAGAGTTCGTCAGCTATGCTGGCGGTGTGGGGCAGCAAGTCGCTGATCCAGGCACGAGACTGGCCGTATTGTTTAAAGTCGAAAATTGTTCCGGCCAGTGGAAATTTGGACTGCCCGGACGTCATGCCTGTCAATCGCTGACCCTGACGAATCGACTCTGGCAAGTCTTCCCCGTGCATTTTTTGCAGCATGGGTTTGTAGTCGAAAAGGTCAAGCTGAGAGGGGGCACCATTTTGGAAGAGGTAAATGATCCGTTTGGCCTTTGGCGCAAAATGGGGGAGCTGTGCAAAAAGCTCTTCTTCCGGACTAGAGCCTCCCTTGAATAAATCAGGAATCAGCAGCGAACCCAGTGCCGCACTACCAATGCCGAGACTTAACTTCGAAAGAAATTTTCGCCTGTTTTGGTTTAAGCCGTTTTCCAGTTGTTCTTTTTCCATGGCTTATGTCTTTGTAATGGATTCCTCCATGTTATAGATCAGTTGAATCACGTTGGCAAGCGCTGCCGCCTCACTTTTCTCTACTTCCAAATGAGGAAATTCACCCACATTTAGCACCTCCGAAGGGTCAATAGCCTGGCTTTGGTAAATGCCCAGTTGTTCTGAAAAATAACTGTTCAGCAAATCTTTCTCAGACTCCTTCGGCACCCGGCACACAATCAGCCTGAAGGCTTTTGTTATTTTGTCTTCTGTGCCCGTCTGCTCCTTGACCAGCTTTTCGGCCAGCACCCGTGAAGCTTCTAACATGGTTGGATCGTTCATCATGACAAGTGCTTGGAGAGGCGTGTTGGTCTGAGGTCGTTTTACCTCACATTGGTCTCTGTTGCTGCCATCGAAAATCATCAGAGAGGGAGGAGGCAGTGTGAGTTTGATGAAAGTGTACATACCCCGGCGGTACAAATCTTCCCCATGGTCTTGCTGGTAAGTTGCTAAAACACCTCTGCCCGAAGTGGCAGCCTCCCAAAGGCCGTCGGGTTGATAAGCCTTCACACTGGGGCCACCGATTTTGTTCACCAAAAGTCCACTGCTAGCCAGAATGAGGTCTTTTACGAACTCAGCCGGTAACCGGAAGCGAGGCCCATGGCTGAGGTAAATATTGTCGGGGTCGATGGCCAGCTTTTCTTTCGAAACGCTGCTGGATTGCCTGTACGTAGCCGATGTCACGATTTGCTTGACCAGGTATTTGATGTCCCAGTCATTTTCCATAAAGTCGACCGCCAGCCAGTCGAGCAGCTCAGGGTGTGAAGGTAGGTCGCCCTGCATACCAAAGTCGCCGGCGGTTTTTACAATTCCCTGGCCGAAGATCATTTGCCATACCTGATTCACAAATACCCTGGCTGTCAAAGGATTGTTTTTGTCGACGGTCCATTTGGCCAAGCCTAAGCGGTTTCTTGGGTAGGCAGTGGTATCAAAAACCATGACTTCTGACAGAGGTTGTGGTTTCACTTCATCTGTTGGCGAATCGTACTGCCCCCGGTTGAGCACGTAAGTTTTGCGCAGGGTGTCAAGCTCGTCCATCACTGACACCATCATGGTGTCTTTTTCCAGCTGTCTGATAAATGAAAGTACTCCATCAAGATCGGCCGTTGTAATTTCAAGCCTTGGTGCTTTAGCTGGTTTCGAAACGGATATGTCGCCCTCGTACCCGACTTCAGGTGTATTGTTAAAGAAGGCCAACATTTTATAGTAGTCCTTTTGCGAAATCGGATCGTATTTGTGATCGTGGCACTGGGCACATTCTACCGTAAGACCAATAATTCCTTTACTATATGTCTTGGTTTTGTCGAGGAGGTACTCGATTCTATACTCCTCTTCTATCACACCACCTTCCTCTGTGTATTTATGGTTTCTCAAAAAGCCGGTAGCAAGGATTTTCTCTTTATCGGCGTCGGGAAGCATGTCTCCAGCCAACTGCCAGGTGAGAAATTTGTCGTAAGGAAGGTTGTCGTTGAAGGCATGGATCACCCAATCCCGCCAGGGCCATTGCGTGCGGATATTATCGTCCTGATAGCCGTAGGAATCGGAATAGCGGCCGACGTCCAGCCAGTGAACGGCCATTCTTTCTCCATAAGCAGGGCTGTTCATCAATTCGTCCACAACCTTTTCATAAGCCTCATCGCTTTTGTCGGCCATAAAGCGATCCATGAGATCAAGCGACGGAGGCAGCCCGGTCAGATCGAGAGAAACCCTTTTCAGCAAGCGTTCTTTGTCCGCCTCTTCGTTGGGTTTCAGTCCTTTTTCCTCCATTTTTTTCACGACGAAAAGGTCAAGGTCGGTTTTAGGCCAGTCTTCGCCCTTCACTTTTGGAAGGACCGCTTTTTTGGGAGACGTGAAGGACCAAAGCTTTTCAAATTTTGCGCCCTGCCTGATCCATTTTTTAACAAGCGCTATTTCATTTTCAGTCAAAAGAGGCAGGTGCGACTCAGGCGACGGCATTTGGTAGGTAGGGTCGGTAGAAGAAATGCGCTTCACCAACTCCGACTCCTCTGGCTTTCCAGGGACGATGGCAAATTTCCCTTTATTCTCTTTCAATTCACCGAGAGCCAGCTCAGGAATATCAAGCCTTAGGCCGGCTTTCACTTTGTTTTTATCGGGACCATGGCAAGCGAAGCACCTGTCGCTCATCAAAGGGCGGATATGAAAATTGTAGCTGACGGTTTCGGGCAGGTCTCCTGAAGATGTTGAGTCTTTGCATCCAGGCAGGGAAATAATTAATCCCGCAAAGGCAATGGACAGAAGCCCGGTGATGAGCCTGGTATACATGTTCAAGTAGGGTTATGTAAAATCAAAATTTAAGAAGGTTTGGCAAGGATAACAATGCATAGTCCATTAATAAGTTGTGGCTGGGAAGAGTGGAAAAATAAAGGCACCCGAAGGTGCCCTTATCAATAGATGAGTATTTGAAATATCAATGGAAAGAGAATTTATTCAACATCCCACCACATTCTTGTGGTAAGAAGGTCTGGCCCCTGGGCCTGAACGGCGCTTTGGTAGTTGTCAGGGTTGCTGCCAGCTTCTGACTCATAGTACCTCAACCTTCTTGGCACAGTTCCGCCAGTGATGTTGTTCGGGTCGCTTGTAGGAGTGAAGGCAGGAAATCCTGTTCTTCTCCAGTTGTTCCATGCCTCAACGTGGTTCAGGTAAGTGGCGGCCCAGTATTGCTCGCCAATCAATTCCAGTTTAGCAGCGTCTGATGCTCCCGCAAAGTCAAGCCCGGCGATGTATGTGCTGATTTCCGAAGCACTTGCTGCATTTGAGATGCCAAATGCCTCCCATGACTGGATGGCTGCTGTAACTCCAGCCACAAAATGTGCTTCAGGATCAGATGACAACCAACCCTTCACCGCTGCCTCAGCTTTCATCAGTTCTACTTCAGCGTAGCTAAGGAATGGATAAGGATCATCCAGATCTAAAATCTCACGATTGATGAAAGAGTACTCATTTACGCTTTCAAAATCAGGATTGATGGCCGTTATGGTTTGCGAAGTGTAACCATTGGGCAAGCCTTGTTGACTATCGGGATCGGTGTTCCAGGTAGTGCTATTATACGGGTCACCGGTACCACCTACAATGATCATTGTACGTGGGTCATTGTTGTCCGTTAGCCAATTTACAAGGAATTCACTGACACGGCCATTGCTGGCATCGCCACCGCCACCGCCGGCATTGGAAAGCACAAGTGAAGTGCCGTTCTGGTTGGTATCACCAGCAGGACCGTTTTGTTGAGCCAAAAATGCGTTGTCATCATTTGATGTCATTGCACCGCCAGCTGCTTCAACAAACACAGCTTGCGCTTCTGTAGGATTCACTTTGCTCATACGAAGCGCTATTCTCATTAGTAATGAATTCGCAAACTTCACCCACTTCTCAGTATCTCCCTTAAACAGGATGTCCTGAGAGCCCAAATTGTTAATGCTTGGGTCAAATCCGTCTCTTGCTGCTTTAATATCGCTTATCAGGGCCGCATAGATTTCAGATTGAGCATCGTACTTTGGGAACCAGTTTTCGGCTCCGTCGAGCCCCCTTCCAGCCTGGAAGAAAGGAACGTTTCCATAAAGATCAGTCATTTTGTGAAGATCGAAAGAACGCATGATAGTGGCCGCACCATGCAGGTTAACCAACTCTGGCACGTCCGCTGTTTGATCCACTACATGAGTCAGTGTTTTGATGGCGTCGGTATAGTGACTTTCCATAAAAGCACCGCTGTATTGTGCGTTGTAGTAGTATTTATCGCCACTCCAGTAACCTTGCAACGAGGCGTTGTGTTGGATCATAGTAGAGCAATAAATCAAGTTCGTTCTCCAGTTTTCGTAGCGGGCACCAGCTACCCTCAACTGTCCATATGCCAGCAGATACGAAAGGTCTATTTCTTCGGAGGCATTTTTGTTTATGTTGAGCTCAATCAGGTTGTCTTCGTTACATGAACTCATGATGAAGACGAGCACCAATGCGGCGCTTAAATATTTCTTTATATTCTTCATATTTCTCTTCATTTAAAGTTTAGAATGACGCCGACAGGTTGAAACCAAAGTTTCTTGTTGTCGGCATGGCGAAGAAGTCAAGCCCCTGCGCATTTCCGCTATTGTTGTAAGCAGACTCAGGGTCAATATTTGGAACACTTGACCAAAGCAAAGCCAGGTTTCTACCAACTATTGAGAACCGAAGCGACTCAATTGGGGTCTTCGCCAATAGCGTAGAAGGCAGGCTATAACCCAAAGACAGCGACCTGAGTTTACCGAAAGACGCATTGTACACGAAATTGTCAGTGATTTGAGAATAGCGGCTGTAGTAGTTGTCTACATTTTCAGGAGCAATGTTCCAGGTCTGGGCTTGTCCTTCTTCATCCACTCCGGAAATGCTCAGCCCGTTTTCACGACCTGGGAGGGTTTCTTTGTGCAGGCCAAGGTTGTAGGCTACTACGTTTGTACTTGATGCCAGATAACCACCACTGCGGATATCGATCAGGAAGTCGAGCGTAAAGTTTTTATAGGTGAATGTATTGCTAATGCCGGCGCTGACAGGGTGACGTCCCGGTGCGATAAGGTCAAAGTCTCCTCTCACTGGATATCCGTCGGCGTCATATACTTTTTGGCCGTCGATTTCCATTTGCTTGTAACCTGCAATGGCTCCCAAAGGCTGGCCTACATAGTGACGAATTCTCTCCTGTTGTGTTCTCGCTTCGTCAAGGTTAAGGAACTCGATGGGCTCACCCAGTGCGTTCGTGCCAAGATTGATCACGTTGCTTATGTTGTGAGCGTAGTTGAAGGAAACATCCCACCTGAAGCCATTGGCAACTATTGGCGTTCCTTTTAACAGCAGTTCCACACCCTTGTTGCTCAGCTCACCGACGTTGATCGTAGTGGAGCCAAAGCCAGATGTCCCCGAAATAGTTGTATTCAAGATGTCGTCTGTTGTGGTCCTGTCATAGTAGGCAAGGTCAATACCAATCCTGTTGTCCAGCAATCTTACATCAAACCCAACTTCAATTTCGCTGGAAATATATGGTTGAAGGGCAGCGTTAGGAATGGAACCGTTGCTGATGGATCCTAAAACTGCTCCCTGGTGGCCTTGCCCTACAAGTCCGTAGGTCAGGTTAAGTGAATAGGGATCTGGTGCACCACCGCCCACCTGGGCCCACGACGCTCTCACCTTTCCAAAGGTGAAGAACTCAGGCATCGTAAACACGTCCGAGAAAACGAAGCTCAAACCGGCAGAAGGATAGAAAAGAGAGTTGTTTTCGTCCGCAAGGGTCGAAAACTTGTCCTGACGACCAGTCACGTTTAGGAACAGGTAATTTCTGAATCCGATGTTTGCTGATCCGAAGATGGAGTTGATACCGTATTCAGAAAAACTGTAGCTGTAAGCCTGATTTGTAACGTTGGTTACGCTGTGGAAAAAGGGAATGTTCAAGCCAGAGCCACCAGCGTTTAGCTGCTCAGCTGTTTTTCTCATTCGGTTTCCACCAACCAGACCGTCTACCGAAATGTCACCGAAAGTTTTGTTAACGCCAATGAACATATCGGCATTGTCTTCTCTAATGGTTCTCATGTTCTGGTTGAAGCTTCCGGTAGTAGCGTAGGCTGTGCCATAAGGCTCGTAGTTGTCAGAAGCTACGGACACAAAGTCGGTGCCGACACGGCCTTGCACATACAGCCACTCAAAGAAGTTGTACTTCAATGCGATGTTGCCCAGAACACGGTCCTTATTATCCTCTCTATTGAACTGATAAGCTGCCCAGTAAGGGTTCTGTATATAATTGCTTCCCTGATAACGGAATTCTGTTCCATCCTCTTTTGCTCCTAATTTATCAGGATCACCCTTCAACGTCTCGTAAGAAAGAGAAGCAGGCTTTGTAAGGATGGCATAGTTGGCGTTACCCGGAGAGTCCGACAATCTTGGTCGGTTGATGGCCTTTTCCTTAGAGTACTGGCCTGTCAGTTTTAGCTCAAGGTTTCCAAAAGCGCCATTCAAGCCTGTTGTGAAAAGCTTTCTGTCGAAGCTTGCATTCGGCATGATATCGTCATTATTCAAATCAGAAGCCGAAAAACGGAAGTTGCCTTTTTCGTTTCCACCGGAAAGAGCCAATGTATTAGTCCATGTTTTGCCAGTGCGATAGAAGTCCTTGATGGTTTCTCCCGTATCGGAGTAAGGTCTTGATACACCGTCAAACTGAACAACGCTTGATCCGTCAAGTTTGCCTCCCCAGGAGGAGTTGCCGTAATCGAGGGCAGCGGTTTCGTTGGCAGGCTTTTCGCCATCCACACCTATTCCATACTCTTTCTGAAAGTCGGTAAGATCAATCACGTTGTCCATGGTAAAGTTGGAGTTAAAGCTAACGCCGACACCTTTTCTTGACTTACCTGACTTTGTTGTAATCAAAATGACGCCATTGGCGGCACGGGCACCATATAGTGCTGCGGCCGTGTTTCCTTTCAATACCGAAAGGCTCTCGATGTCATCAGGGTTGATAGAAGAAAGACCATCTCCACCGTCATTTCCACCCCACATACCCGCAGAGCCAAGTGTAGAATTGTCCATTGGCACACCGTTTACCACATAAAGTGGCTGGTCCGATCCACCCAGGGAAGATCCCCCTCTGATAATCACACGGCTTGATCCCGCTGCTCCTGAAGCAGGCGTACTTACATTCACACCGGCTATTTTACCTGTCAGTGCATTTCCCAAGTTGGTAGTACGGGAGTCGGTAAACTGGTCACCACTTACCTGAGTAACGGAGTAACCAAGAGACTTTTTGTCTTTTTCCAAACCAAAGGAAGTAACTACTACCTCATCCAATTGGGTAAAGTCAGCTGTCATCGAAATGTCAATCACTGACCTTGAACCCACTTCTACCTCTTGTGTGGTGAAGCCAATAAAAGAGAAAACGAGGGTTGTACCGTCGGCAGACATAGTGATTTTATAATCACCTTCCACATCGGTAACTGTGCCGACGCTCGTGCCCTTGACAGAAATGTTAACACCAGGGAGTCCACCGCCTTCCTCGTCGGTGACCTTACCTGAAATCACTCGGTTTTGCGCATGGGCATAGAAGCCCAATAAGCAAAACACCAATAAATGGGTAAGCTTTTTCTTCATAGAAAATGTTTTAATAGATAATTGATTCGAACTAAAGGGTATAATCAACAGGGGGTGTTGAGGGGATAAATATATAAAATTTTTTATATACCAACGAAGAAACACCTGGCTTTATAGAGTAACGAAACGATAATGCTCTCATGAGCTGCTAGAAAGTGTGTCCGCACAAATTTTAAACTAGGGCATACGAACTTATACAGCGCATTGTATTTTCTACCCTCAGCAATCGTTTGCATCGATTAATTGCACACTTTTTATGAGACATAAAATATGAATATTCTTATATTTACAGCTGACCATTGAGAGACAGCAGGAAAAATATATGGCACATAACGGTCTATTTTATAGAGCGTTAACAAAATGTGCTTTTTGAGGAGAGCAACTGGTTGATTATAAACGTTGGTGACATTGCCGAATATTTGGGAAGAGTATCAATGCACAGAAAAAAAATAGCGCCGTAAGGCGCTATTAAAAGGTAGAAGATAGGTTCTCACCCCATAAGACTTTGACTTTAAGCACAAAATCAGGCCGAGGAAAATAGGTCTAGCTTTATTCTTCTCCCACAGTAGCTGCAGGAGCCTCCGGGTGCTTTACATACCTTTCAAAAAACTCGATAAATCTTCCCAATCTATCCATCATGCGCAGCGGATTGCCGCTTCTGCTTAGCTCATGCCCTTCGCCCGGATAGCGCACATATTCCACAGGCCTATCAAGTGCTTTCAGGCTCTTGTACATCATTTCCGACTGGATGGTGCCCGTTCTCAGGTCCTGATCGGAGTGCATGATGAGTAGAGGGGTCGTAATTTGGTCGATGAAGGTAATAGGTGAGTTGGCATCAAGGATTTCCTGCACGCCCTCTTCCCAAGGGTAGCCAAAATGCGTTGGTACCAGCCGCCAGGCATTTCCTTCTCCCATAAAGGTAGTGAGATCGTATACACCTCTTTGCGCATTGGCTGCTTTGAAGCGTTGGTCTTGTGTCACTAGCCAGGCCACCATGTAACCGGCATAGCTACCTCCTGTTACAAATAGCTGGTCGGTATCCACCCAGCTGTTTTTGGAAGTAGCATCATCCAAAGCTGCCAGAATGTCGTTGGCAGGCCCGTGGCCCCAGTCTCTATAATTACCTTTTTTGAACGCATCGCCGTAGCCGCCACTACCCCGTGGGTTACTGAAAACCACCCCATAACCCCAGCTGGAAAGCAACTGAAATTCATGCCACATACTGAGTCCCGACGGCCCCCACATGGCAGAAGGCCCACCATGGATTTCCAGTATGGTCGGATATTTGGTTCCTTGTTTGAAGCCAACGGGTTGCATCACCCAGTACTGTACTTTTACGCCGTCGGGTCGGGTGACCCAGTATTCCGAAACGGGAGTGACGATTTTGTCTTTCAGCCAATCCGAGTTGAAATGTGTTAACGCTGTCAAAGCCCCGCTCTTCACGTCCATGCTGTATACTTCCAGAGGGTTGTTGAAGTCGGTAATGGTCATGATGATTTTTTTGCCTGCAAGCGCAAAGTCATTGATGCCTTTGTCTCCTTCCAAAAGGGTAACGATTTCGCCTTTCTTCAGGTCGTAGCTGTACAAAGGAATGTCCCCTTCGGACGACGCAGTAAAATAGATTTTTTTGTTATCAGGAGAAAAGACCGGCCCACCAGCGTCTCTGTCAAACTCCGCTGTAATCATTTTTGCGCCGCTGCCCTCGGTGTTGACAAGCCCCAGGTCATTTTGCGTAGCATGCCTGTTTACATCATCTCGCATGTAAAACAGTATGGACTTTCCGTCGGGCGAGAACTGTGGATTGCCTAAGGAAAAACCCTCCATATGAAGGAAGGAGGTAGCAGAACCTGACGTGACGTCAATTTTCCAAAGGTCAGAGTAGCTTTGCTTGTCGGGCTCCACTTTGTAAGCCACAGAGGAGCAAACAATGGTTTTTCCATCCGGCGACCAATCGCCACCGGCAAAATCCTGGAACCCTTTGGTGAGTTGTCGGGCTTTCCCGCCATCAAGCGACTGAATGAATAAATGCCGATACTTCATCTCGGGGTTGAGTCCCTGTTCCGCCTGGAAATCCTGATTCACAAACACCCGTGGGTTTTTGTCGACAGCATTTTTGGCCAGCCATGCCCGAAGCTCTTCAAGGTCGCCATCGGGGGTAGATTTAATGTCTTTTTTCTCTTCTTCTTTCAGCGCTTTCCAGTTGGGCTCGTCTTTGAATGCTCTTCCTGGTCTTTCATAAGCCCAGGTTGGGGTGCCTTCAGTGTCCCAATCGGGGATGGACGACGAAAAGAGAATAGATTTTCCGTCAGGAGCCCAGCGGGGGCCAGAAGCACCGTGCTTGGCAGAAGTAAGTGGGTAGGCCTCGCCGCCGGTTAACGGCAGAATCCATATTTGCGACTTTCCGTCGTCGGATCGAACAAAGGCAATTTTTTCACCCTTAGGAGCCCAGGTAGGCTGTGAGTCGCTCTTTTTTCCGAACGTAAGCTGAATAGGTTCTCCACCTTTTTCAAGATCGAGCATGAAAAGGTTATGGCTATAAAAATAGTCATCCCCTTTTTGATCTCTTTTGGTGACGACCATCACCGCTTTCCTGGTATCGGGCGATACCTCCAGTTGTGAGGAGGTAACAATTTTCATTAGGTCAGAAGTGACGATGGGCTTTTTTCCGCTTTGCGCTTCTGCCCAATGAATGAGCATGATGAAGCCCAGCAGCAACAAGTAGTAGAGTCTTTTTTGCATGACTGATTGGTTTTCGGGTTAATGCGGGAAGAACAACATAAATGGTTTTTGATTCAAGCAATAATCCGTTGGTGGTGAAAATTTGTTGTGCGGAAGTAGTTGTAAAAAAGCCCTTATATTTAAGGCAAACAAAGCCACTATGCTGAAAGTCGGAGATACTTACGAAATGCCTTTTTCACTTACCCAGGAGCAGGTCAATGCCTTTGCCGAGCTAAGCGGAGACAAAAACCCGGTGCACATCGATGCGGCGTTTGCTGCCAACACCTCTTTTAAGAAACCAATCGTTCACGGAATTTTCAGCGCAGCCATATTCTCCAAGATATTGGGCACCATTTTTCCTGGCGATGGCACCATCTATCTTGGTCAGACGCTTCAATTCAAAAGGCCGGTGTACCCTGGGGAGGACTACCTGGCTAGAGTGGAGGTGGTAAGTCTTGACGGGAGAAATTCGGCCACCATTGCCACGGTGCTTACGCACGTTGCCACGGGAAAGGCCGTCATAGAAGGCGAAGCCAAGGTGATGCACAAAGAACTTATTCCTTAGAGTTCACTTAGGTTTTATTATTTCCCAGGTGATGGAGTAACGAGCGATTTGTTTCGGATCAGCTAACTGCATATCGGTGGTGTATGGCCCACCTGGCTTGTCGATGAGCATGGTGATTTTGCCCATATAGTCGTTGGGGCTGAGGTAGTCGTAGTCCCACACCTCCAAATCAACCTTTTCGTTCACTTTGAAGCCATCAATTACATGGTCAACTTCCAATGATTCGGCCTTCATGCGGTACCACTTTTCATCCACAGGCCACACTTTCTTTTTGTTAATCACCAGAAATACCTCATCACCGTCGTTTTCTTCATAGAAATAGCAATGGATGTTCAGGATTCTGACTGATAGCGTTTCCATAGGTTAGCTGGCTATTAAGTTTAAAGAATAGTTTGTCGGAGTTTGTCGGCCGCCCGTTCCATTTCAACAAGAGCCTCCATGGCCATTACTGTCTCCTTGTTCACTTTAAGAATTCGGGCACATTCATCTACGCTCTCACGTTCTTTGTCAGAAAAATCCCCATCGGCGTAAGACATCCTGATGGCGTCGTAGAGCATAAGCTTGCTGTAGTTTGCTATTTGATTGGGGTTCAGTCGTTGAAAAATTTCGCCAAGGTCAGCATTTTCCCAGTCGAACTCTTCCCAGGCAGCAATGAGGTCGGTACCTACTTTCAAAGACTGCCCAAGGTCTTCGGTAAGCCAGTCCATTTCGGGGTCTGACACATCCCCATCCGCCCCGGCAATAGTGAGCAGCGCAAAGCCATAGTCCTTCCAGTATTTCTTCGGCACGATGCTCATACCGTAGAAGGTAGGTGATATTGTCAAAAATTCGTTCATGATGGAGACATATGCTTTAGGTAGACAAATTACGAAGACTTTTGATTTTTACGAATTAACATTTTTAAAGCGTAAGACCCTATGGCGAATAACACAAAGGAGCTTATAGTAAGAATTCTTATCCATTTTAACCTTGGATTTATCGACCCCTTCACCTTAATTAGGTGAAGCTAATTGCCGACTTAAACGACTTACGAAATGTTTTCCAGCAGCGATATTGATTTCATAAAAAAGAGAGGCTCCTCAACTGACGTAGTGGAAGCTCAAATTCAAAACTTCATAGACGACTTTCCTCCTTTGAAGCTGGAAAAGGCAGCGACTATTGGAGACGGCCTTAGTAAGTTGTCGGAAAAGGACATTGATGCGAGGCTGAAAAGCTATGAAAGCGCAACTGCTTCGAAAGCCATTGTGAAGTTTGTGCCTGCCTCCGGAGCGGCCAGTCGTATGTTTAAGGATCTGTTCAGCTTTATGGAGGAGTACACAGGCTCAGAGGCCGACTATCAAAAGCTCACAGCCAATCAGAAGAGCGGCTCCATGTTTGATTTTTTCAAGCGGCTGGAGGATTTCGCTTTTTACGATGACTTGAAAAATGCTTATGCAAAGTCAGGCACGTCGCTGGAGGAAGCTCACTTAAAACGAAAGTATGTTTCTATTCTTGAATACCTGTTGCTCGACAGGGGACTTGGCTACGGCCAGTTGCCAAAGGGGCTTTTGAAGTTTCACAAAAAGAACGGTGTTGCCAGAACTCCTGCGGAGGAGCACTTTGTGGAAGGAGCCAACTATGCTAAATCGTCGGACGGTAGTGTAAAGTTGCATTTTACGGTAAGCCCTGAACACCGGGCCAAATTCAAAGAGCACGTGGCTGCCGTGCAGGCGGGCTATGAAAAACAGTACGGGGTAAAATTCGAAGTAAGCTTTTCCGAGCAGAAGGCATCTACTGACACCATAGCCGTGGACATGAGTAATCAACCCTTCAGGGAAAACGACGGCGGGCTACTTTTCAGGCCGGCCGGCCATGGGGCATTGCTATCCAACCTCAACGACCTTAATGCCGATGTTATTTTTGTTAAAAACATAGACAATGTGGTGCCCGACCGACTCAAGGAAGACACATTTGTCTATAAGAAGGTGATTGCCAGCCTCCTGCTGGAATACCAAAGTAAGATTTTTGGGTTTCTTGAAAAACTTGAAGCTGGTAGTGCAAGTGCGGCCGACCTTGACGCCATGTACGACTTTTTGGAAAAAGAGCTTTGTACCAGCAATCATACTACCGCCAGAACAGCGTCGGCTGCGGAAAGATCGGCTTTCCTCAAAGGCAAATTCAACCGACCCATCCGCATTTGCGGCATGGTGAAAAATGAAGGAGAGCCGGGAGGAGGGCCGTTTTGGTGCAAAAATCCTGACGGCACTGTGTCGCTACAGATTGTGGAAAGTGCGCAGGTTGATTTGAAGGATGCAGGGCAAAAGAAAATTTTCGAAGAAAGCACACACTTTAACCCGGTTGACTTGGTGTGTGGTACCAAAGACTATAGCGGGAAGAAGTTCGACCTGATGAAATTCACCGACCCCAAAACGGGCTTTGTTACCGAGAAATCGAAAGATGGCAAGGCCCTGAAGGCACAGGAGCTCCCCGGACTTTGGAACGGTTCGATGAGCAATTGGAACACCGTGTTTGTTGAAGTGCCAGTTTCAACATTTAACCCTGTCAAGAAAGTAACCGATCTGCTGAAGGATCAGCATCAGTAGAAAAACATATTCCTTTTGTTAAAAAGCCATTTGAATTAAGATCTGGTTCCTGGCGGGTATAATATGCGGCGCTGTGGCTGTCGTTGTACATCAAACTGCTTTCATCTGTAACCTCAGTGCCAACTAATCCCGGTTTCCAGGGAAAAATATTTTTTCATCTTCTGTATCTTTTCCATTCTTCTCCGTTACAGGGCCGAAAGTTTCAAAATTCTGACCAATCAAACAGCGCAAAAGTGGAGTTGGATGAACACGCACTTATAGAGCAAGCCAAGCAAGACCCCAAAAGGTTCGGCCCTATCTATGAGAAGTACCACGAACCCATTTTCCGATTTGTTTATGCTCGAATTGGCCAGCTTGAGGCTAGTAAGGATGTAACCTCTTCAGTGTTTTATAAGGCCCTGGCCAATTTGAAAAAATACCAGGTTCGGGGCCTTTCTTTTTCTTCCTGGCTGTATCGGATAGCGCTGAATGAATGCTACGACTTCTTCAGGTCAGGAAAGAAACACAGAACTGTAGCGCTCGATGACTACATGGGCGTCAACCTGCTGGAGGAACTCCAATTCGGCGATAGCGAGCAGGAAGTATGGATGAACTCATTGCCGGTGTTGCTTGAGTCTTTGGAGCCGAAAGATCTGGAGTTGATAGAAATGAGGTTTTTCGAAGGAAAGAGTTTTAAGGAGGCGGCAGATATTTTGGACATTACCGAAAACAATGCCAAAACACGTAGCTATCGCTTGCTGGAAAAAATGAGGAAAGAGGTCAAAAAACTTGTCGTGAAATGAAATACCAATTTGTAAAAAAGAGACAAGAGATCAGTACAGAACAAATCCACTCACTGAGGGATTTTGACTCCGTGCTGGCGGGGAGTAAGCAGGTTTCCGGCCTGGCGTATTCCGGGAAGCTGCTGTGGGGGCTGGCTGTTATTCCGGCTATCGGGATTATTTATTTACTCACGCTTGGCAGGCCCTCAGTCAGCGACAAACAACCAACTTTGGCAGAGGTGCCGGTGAAGGAAGAGGCCGTCTCGGCAAGCCCTCCAGTTGAAGCTGCACCGGCGACCAGGCTCGATGATCAAATGCAGACACCATCTCCAACACAAGAGCCGGTTACAAAACCAAAAACATCGACACCGGCTGAAAAGAAAAACGTGCAACCATCGGAGAATCAGGAAACTAACCAGGTACAAAAAGAAGATGTATACCTGAATGCCGAGCCAAAGGATGGGTTCGACCTTTTTTATGCTTTTATCGAGAGCGAGCTGACCTACCCGGAGCTGGCAAGAAAAGACAGCGTTCAGGGCTATGTCAAGCTAATGTTTTCTGTGGATGTTGACGGCACGCTCAAAGACATTTCCATAGTCGAGTCTTTAGGAGATCTTTTTGATAACGAGGCTATCCGTATTATCAAACGAAGCCCTGCATGGAAACCCGCCTCCTTCAACGGCTATCCTGTCAGCAGCAGGATGTCAATTAAACTCACCTTCAAAGTAGAATAATAAAAACGACCATGAATACACTAAAAGCACTTGGTTTTAGCATCCTCGGGTTGCTTTGTTTTAGTCACCTCCGGGCGCAAATATTTGAAGCAGTGGATACGCTCAGCGTAAGCGGTATCGAGAATGTATCGATGAAGTGGGTTGATTTGAATAACAACCTGCTTTACGATCTGATACTTTATGGCAACGATACCCTGGGCAATGGAGTACTTCAGGTGTACCTCAATGAAGGACAAGGGAAGTTTACCCTACAAAGCGCCTCCTTTCCGAATGTCCGGATTTCAGAGCTACAGCCAATCGATTATGACAGAGACAGAAAAATAGATCTCGCTTTTTCTGGTATAGTCAACGGCGCCGACACCGTTGTTTCAGTACTGCTGTCCAGGGAAAACTTCACTTTCGAATTGCTTCCAACACCAGTGTTGAGCGGGCCAGTAGAGGCTTTCCAGTTTTTAGACCTGAATTACGACACTGTAAATGACCTGCTCATCGCACGGCGAAGCGATGAAGATAGTATCGAACTTAAAGTATTGAAGGGCACCGCACCAGGCTTTGAGGACCTGATGATAGAGTTTCCTCTTTTTACCGAAGGGGGATTTTTTGCCCTGGATATTGATAGTGACGCCAGAAAAGATTTGTTGCTGTCAGGTTTCAGGCAAGGGCAGTCATTTACCAGGCTTTATAAAAACAACGGCAGCTTTGAGTTTGTTGATTCTGCCAATTTTGGCTTCGAGTACGAACAAATTGTGCAGGAATCGGATACGTCATTTTTTGTGGCCGTGGATCATCAGGTAGAGGCGATCGCCTTGGGTGAGTATGATGGCAATCGCAGGCCTGATGTTTTTGTGAGAGGAAAAAGCTCCATGGGGGAGGATTTAAATGTTCTTTACCGAAACAATGGGGGTCGGATAGTGGCAGATCAGGACAGTATGTTACGTAACTACAAAATTCAGGCCTCACATATGGCAGATTTCGACTCGGATGGCAAAACGGATCTTTGGCTAAGTGCTTCCCGAAACGACTCGACCTTTGTTTTTTGGTACAACAACTTAAATGCATTTGCGGAGGCTGAGCCTGTTTACCGGGACTCTCTCCTTCTTACTGAATTTGCCGATTGGGACCTGGATTTCAACCTGGATTTTGTAGAGTTGAGGCAGGCCCGTCAAGGCATGAGCTTGATCTTTTTTGAGAATCAAGCAGACTCTATTAATAAGGCTCCGTCGCTTCCGTTTCCTCAATCTGCCGTGCAAACAGCCGCCGGAGAAGTGAAAATAAGCTGGCAAGCAGCGCTCGATTCATTAACAGATAGCACTTCTCTTTCTTATGATTTCCTGCTAACAGATGCTGATACTGCAGCTTTATTTGACTCGAACATGAGCGCCAAAACCTTCAGCCTTCAGCAGCCCAACCACGGGAAAGCTTTGTATGCCGATCACCTTAACTTTAATGATTTGGCGCAGGGCAACTATCTCTTCCTCGTTATTGCGGTGGACAATGCCTACAATGCGCTCGGCACAGGAACCCTTCAACTATTCAACTTTGCGATTTGCGACGCCGAATTGGTTGCCAGTTCAGTAGAGCTGTGCCCTGGTACACCGGAGCTATTTGGTGAGCAGGGCATCAAAAGAAACTGGTATTCAGATTTGTATGGTGCTCTTGGCCAGACAGATTTGTTAGCTTATTCGCCCATTGGTGCCGATGTGCTTTATGGTACTGTTGCCGATGTAGCGGATTGCGGGAGCGGGCAGTTGGTTTATAACATAACCACCAAACCACTGGATTCCCTATCAGCGGATATTGACGACCTCGTTCAAGTATGTGAGGAATCGGAAATTACTTACGAGCTGCCCGACACATGGACAAACGTTATTTGGAGCTCGGCGGCTTTGGGCACTATTGGCGAAGGATCAAGCCTCACATTCGCTGTTACGCAGGCAGATACAATATCCGTAGTGGCAGCCAACGAGTTTGGCTGTTTTGACAGAGCCGAGAGCGTCATCGCTTTCTTCGATCCGCAAGTGTCAGATACTTTGATCACGATATCTCCCGGTGAATCAGCCGACATCACTGCCTTCGGTGGTCAGGCTTATGAATGGAGTCCTGCTAATGAATTTGACGACCCGTTTAATCAAAAGCAGACAGTTTCTCCCGACGAAACAACGGATTATCAAGTGCTGGTCAAAAATGACGCAGGTTGCGAACGCCTGTTCAACATCAGGGTGGAGGTTGGGCAGCTCGGCGGAGTAGCGAACCTTTTTTCTCCTAATGGCGACAACCGAAACGACCAGTTTTTCCTTCAGCTTTCTACCGTTCCGGCAACTATCGATTTTCGGGTATATGCCAGGTCGGGAGGACTGATCTACCAGGAGTTGGACGTCGCAAGGGCTGTCAGTGAAGGATGGGATGGCACACACAAAGGTGAAAAGATGCCTCCCGGAGTATACTACTGGCGTGTGGAAGGGACATATAGCGATGGCCGCCCGGTGCTGCTCAACGGAAAGAAATCTGGAAAAATTAACCTCGTAAGATAGATCACGGCTAATGATGAGGTGGAGGCTCCGGTTTTTAGTTTACTTTCTTTTGATGCTTTGCGGCCAAACAATGTTGGCCCAACAATTCAATTTTTCACAGTATGGCTTCACTGACCAGCGAGTCAATCCGGCGCTGGTGGGTATTGGGAATTACTGGAAGGTAGGCGGAGTGCACCGCCAGCAGAACACGGGGCCTCAATTCGATATAAAGAGTACCTCACTGTCCGCCAGCTACCCATTGGTTGCACCGGGGAGCGGCCGAACTTTGGGAGGTATTGGAGTAACTTTTTTGGACGACAAGGCTGGAGAAGGGAAGGCGTTTAAAACACAGGAAGTTGGGCTGAGCTATGCCATGCAAGTGCGCACAGCCAGAAACCAGCTGGCTCTTGGCGTGGGTCTTTTCGCCCAAACAAGAAAATTCAGCTACGACGATTTCTTCACGAGCCAACAATACATACCCAACCGGGGTTATGATCGCTCGATTGACAATGGCGAGAGCTTCGACGAGTTGCGCCGCTCTTTTGGTAGGTTGAGCATTGGTTTGCAGTGGGAAAAGCGAGACAAGAACAACTCCAGGCTTGCCCATTTTGGGTTGTCGAGTTTTGACATTAACCAGCCCAGGGAGGCATTTATCGACTCGGACTACCGAATCCGAACCTCATTCATGCTCAATGGTGGTTTCCAACTTTACCAATCGGGGTCGATGAGTCTTTACCCGGAGGTGCTTTATACCTACAACGGAAGAAACAATCAGCTCAACGCTGGCATCAACTGGCGGTATATGCTGGCCAGCAAAGGTTTCGTCGAGTTGAAAGGAGCCTATTTGTCTGGGGGGCTTTTTTTGGCCGGATTTCAATTTGGCCGGGACGAGTTTCGCATGGGGGTCAGTTACGATGTGCCGACGAATGGGAGTAATACCGCCAACCAGGGTGCCTTTGAATTTGGCTTCGAGTTGAAAGGGCTTGTGACCAGGGCCGCCAAATCAAAAACCAAAAGACAGAAAAAACAGAAAACAGCGAAGAGTAAGAGCAAGCGGCCTTCACCTACCAACGAGGCAAAGCGACCGGCTGTTCCGAAAGAAAAGGTGGAAGAAACCGCTGCGGCAGACACCGGCACTGCCGATGTGCCGACAGAGGAGGCTGATACCAACATTGCCGCCTCACCCGATGTAAAAACGGGCGTTGAGCAAGTAGAGTTTGAGAATTTTAAACCGGAAAAAATTACCGAAGAGTTAGGTTTCGAAACCAACAAAACAAGCATCAATGCCAACTTTAAACAAAAACTGGACGAGCTGGCTGACCGACTTGAAAGGGAACCGTGGCTGAAAGTTGATATTGTGGGCCATACGGATAATGTAGGAAGTGAGGCCGCCAATGAGGCACTTTCTGTTGCCCGAGCAGCGGCAGTGGAGGCCTATCTGCTGAGCAAAGGCATTGCCAGAGAGCGGCTCACAACAGAAGGCAAAGGAGAATTGGAGCCAGTTAGCTCAAACGACACGGCCGAGGGAAGAAGCCAGAACAGAAGAGTTGAATTGATTATTCACAGGTAGTTTAAGACAATCGGAGTAAAGGAAGTTCCGGGGTGCCACGCACCCCGGAACTTTTCTTTTTGCTCAAAATCCGCACGCCATTCCCTCGTCCATGCCAATAGGAGAGCCGTCAGGCGCTTTCGTTTCTTTGTAGTATTCTTTGACAACTTCTGGCTTCTCGAAAAACAGACCAAGCTGAGCAGAGGCCATGGTCAAATGCGCCTTTTGATCTGAATCACTTTCAGACTTCACCTTTGCATCGATCCAGCTTTTCAGGTCTTTCAATTGCAAGTAGGTAATAGCTCTTGCCTGATCGTTGGCGCCGGTATTGATACTGAGGTTCATCAGGTGGTACATCACCAGCTTGTCGACAGTGCGCATGATTTCTCCATGATAGCCGGCAGGATGTGCCTTCTTCCATGTACTGGCTGTCAACTTGTTGAGAAGTGCGCTGAAGTCTGGTTGCGCAGCGTTGCGGGCATGGTGCTCAACAAGTCTGGTCGCTCTTTCCGGGTGGATCAGGTAAGAAAGCGTAAGGTCGGCGGCAGTTTCAGCAGCCGACAATGGGTCAAACGCAACACCTGTTCGTGCCTCAAACGTTTCCCTCGTTCTCGGATAGCCGTAAGGCCTGGGAGGAATTTGCTGAATGAGCTTTTCGGGCAAGGCCAAAGCTTCTGGTGTCATCGTAGCCAACAGCGCATCGAATGCTTTCATCTGCATGGCAGGCTCCAGGTATTTGGTAGTGAATTGCCCGTCTCCTTTTATGGCGTAGTTGTAATTAAGCCCGCCAACCACTTTCGATGTGGCGTCTACCTGATAGCGATGGAACAAGTACATGGGTGCCAGCGCCTCTTCTATCAGTGCCATGGGGGCATCGGGGCGAATGGTCTTTTCGGAAAAATCATCAAGTATTTTTCTTCTCACCGCCATCATTCGATTCAGTTCGTCGGCAGCATCAGTGCCGTTGTCCCACAAGTGGGAGTAAGGATGGGCTCCACCGACGGGCCTTGAGTCCTGATCGGTAATATGCATCAATCCTTTGCTGAAAGTTTCTTTGATGATTTTATCAAGCGCCGCTGCTTCGTCGGTTCCGTCGGGAAAGTCAGAATAACCGTATTTAATTATTTGCTTATCCAGCTCGCCAATGCCAACAGCGTAGGCTTCGGAAAGATCGATGTTCCCGTTCGCATCCATTTTCACATACGGGTGTGGATAGTCCATCACCGATGCTCTGTTATTAACACTAGAGGCATAACTGTGAACAATGCCTAGCGTGTGCCCCACTTCGTGTGCTGAGAGCTGGCGGATACGGGCCAGCACCATTTTCATCATTTCATCGGAAACCGGCTTTCCGTCTTCATACGGAGACAAAAGCCCTTCTGCTATCAGAAAATCTTGGCGTGCTCTCAATGAGCCGAGGCTCACATGCCCTTTAATAATTTCGCCCGTTCTTGGGTCGGCAACAGATGCTCCGTACGACCACCCCCTGGTTGACCGGTGGATCCATTGAATCAGGTTGTATCTAACATCCATCGGGTCAGCGTCTTCAGGCAGCATTTTCACCTGGAAGGCATCTTTGTAACCTGCCGCTTCGAACGCCTGGTTCCACCAAGCTGCTCCTTCAAGCAGCGCTGAGCGAATAGGCTCTGGTGTGCCTGGGTCGAGGTAGTAGATGATAGGCTCAACCGCCTCACTCACTGCGGCATTGGGATCAACCTTTTCTAATCGGTGACGATTGATAGTCCTTTTCGTGATGGGTTCGTCAATCGGCGTGGCGTAGTCCATATAAGTGGTGCCGTAGTAGCCCGACCTTGGGTCAAATGCCCTTGTTTTGAACCTTGAGTCAGGTAATTGTACCATAGAATGGTGCATCCTGACTGTTACGGCTTCCGGAGAAGGAACCACGGATCTGATCCAAGCCCCAGCAGGTGTGCCGGTGAAGGTAATGGTGGCTTCAAACTCGCTGTTTTCAGGAAAGTTTTTGGTCATTTCGGTGTAAATCATTGACCTGCTTTTGTCCAGGCTATAATTGCCTTGTTTGGCTCTGCTTAGTCGCTGACTTACTCCATGCGAATCTCTGAGAAGAAAATCGGTAAAGTCTACCAGCGCTGACCAGTCTTCTTCGGCCAGCACATCAAAACCCCAGATAGCCGACTGTGCAAATGCTTGCTCCACCGACTTTCTTTCAAGTGCGTCGTTGCTGATGGCACGGTAGTCGTAGTTGGGCTGAATCATCAGTATTTTTGGTCCGCTTCTGACAAACTTCACAACTTTTTCACCACCAAGCTGTCCTCTGTCGAGCCCTATATCGTTGGAGCCAATTCCGGCAGGCAGGGAGCTGATGTATAAAAATTCAAAATTTAGTTTGTTTACTTCAAGGTATACTTTGCCTTTTTTGGAGTCCCAGTAAAAAGGAAAAAAGCCTTCATACTTTTCCATCCCTGATGTAAAACCAGCAATGTCCTTGGTAGCGGAGGCTACGCTCGCCCCTGAAGCAGGGGTAGTGGCCACGGGGGCCTGGGAGGCTGTGCACGATGCCAATACAAAGCCCAAAATAAAGAGGTAAATTTTTCTCATAATGAATGGTTTTCGAAAGATTTGCTAAAATATAGCTTAATCTCTAATTCAGTAATTATTAAGTGCTTAATGGTAAAAAACCTACTTCGGGATGAGAAATTGTACTTTGTGGCAGTGGTGCCGCCGGAGCCGTTGAGGGCGGAACTTCACCAACTGAAAGAGTACTTCAGGGATAAATATAATTCTTCCAAATCGCTTAATTCTCCACCGCACATTACGTTGCACATGCCCTTTAAATGGCGGGAGAGCAAGGAGAAAAAGCTTCTTAGTGCGCTGGAAGAATGCTGTTTGCCGCTGACCCCGTTTGAGGTGGCATTGAAGGGATTTGCAGCTTTTCCTCCGAGAGTGATCTATGCTGAGCCGGTTGAATCGCCTCAATTACACGATTTACAGAAAACAGTGGCTCGGTCTATGCGCTTATCGCTCAATTTGTTCAATGCCGACTATCAGGGCAGAGGTTTTCACCCGCACATCACACTCGCTTTCAGGGACTTAAAAAAGCCTCGCTTTCACGAGGCTTGGCAGGAATTTGAAAACAAGCCACTAAAGGCTTCATTTCTTGTTGACAATATTTGTTTACTGAAGCACAATGGCAGCACCTGGGATATTTTCCAGGAGCTACCCCTTGGCAAGTTTATTTCTGCTGAAAAAGGTGAACGTCCCGCTGAGGAAACGGAATAGAAATACCTTCTTTGTCGAACGTGCTTTTCACCCGTTCCTGCATATCAAATGTCATTGGCCAGTAGTCCTCTTTCTTCACCCATACCCTGAAAAGGAAATTTACAGAGCTGTCGGCCATTTCTTTAATGGCAATAAACGGTGCCGGATCTTTGATTACTCTTTCATCATCCATCGCCATTTGAGTAAGCAATTCTTTTACCTTTTTGATGTCATCTGAATAGCTCACGCCGAAAACGAGGTCAAGCCTTCTATTGTCTTCCACTGAATAATTGGTAATGGTGCCTCCCATTACGGCACTGTTGGGAATAACAATTGTTTTGTTGTCTGGTGACTTGAGCACTGTGTAGAGAATTTGGATAGCGTTCACGGTGCCTGCCTGCCCTTGCATTTCGACAAAATCGCCCACCCTGTAGGGGCGAAACATGATGATCAAAACACCACCGGCAAAGTTGGAAAGGCTGCCTTGCATGGCCAGGCCAATTGCCAAACCTGCGGCGCCTATAACGGCCACAAAGCTAGTCGTTTGAATACCCACCATGGAAGCCACCGAAATGAGCACCATGGCCTTCAGGACGATATTAAAAATATTGGAAAGGAAAGGAATGAGAGTTGGATCGACGTCCCTTTTCTTCATTAGCTTTTTTAGAGACCGGGTGAAAAAGCCAATGAGATAAAAGCCAATGATAAGAATGACGATGGCAGCCACTAGCTTGGGAGCGTAGTCAAATAATAGTTGAATGAGTCCTTCCTGGTATTGATCCAATTTGTCCATAATAGAATTTACGTGATTATTAATTCAGATTAGCGGGAGAACTAGTAGCTGATACTACCCTTTGCGTTATCCCTGTATAATTTTAGCGATCGTATTTTGCCTTCTTTTTTGACGTGGATCAAGTTGACCTGATCGGGAAAAGTGTCAATGAGCACACTATTTGCAACCCCTATCGTAGTCAAATTGTTCACGCCGGTCACTTCGAGGTAGCACCAGATAGCATCCGATTCCAGCTCATGGCCGAGATAGGAGAGCTTTACGGGTTTATTATTTATTTCTATTGAAAGATTTTCTATCACAAACTCTTTCATAAGCGCATCAAACCGCTTCTTATCTGAGGGGTTCACCACGTCCAGCGTCGTCCAGCCACTTTTCTTTCTCAAAGCTTCTTCCAGATCGTCAAGAAAAATGCGCTGGGAAATCTCCAGAGACTTCGTTTTTTCATTGAATTCCACATCACATACACTTACATGAAAAGGGTGAGCCAACCACGTAACGAATATGAGGAAGATATGTACAATCATTGCCATAGAAACAACATTTACTGCAAGTACAAAATTTAAGATGTATACTTACAACCTTTTTTGTGGCAGCAACTTAAGAAAACTATGTCGGAGTTTAGCCTCTTTTTTGGATTAGGAATGGAACACATTCTTGATATCAATGGTTACGACCACATATTGTTTGTTATTGCCCTGTGCGCCATTTATTCGGCCCAACAGTGGAAAAACGTCCTTGTTTTAGTGACCGCTTTCACTTTGGGTCATTCGTTAACATTGGCGCTTTCTACGCTGGACATTATCAAGGTGGACTCAGGGCTTGTGGAGTTTCTCATTCCGATTACAATATTTGTAACGGCAGCGGCCAATATTTACAAAAAAGACGCTGAAGTGAGCAACAAAAGTGTGAAACTCAACTATTGGTTTGCGGCGTTTTTCGGACTCATTCACGGCATGGGTTTTTCTAACTACCTAAAAAGCCTGCTGGGCAAAGACGAATCCATTGTCACACAGCTTCTCGCCTTCAATTTGGGCCTTGAGGTGGGTCAGATTGTGATCGTTTTGGCAGTGATGGTGGCAGCATTCCTTTTTATGTCTTTGGGAAGCGTAAAGAAAAGAGACTGGATTTTGGTGATTTCGTCGGCTGTGGCGGGCATATCACTAACAATGATTATAGAAAGTAAATTTTGGTAAAAAGTGAAACTGATATGAAGAAACTACTCATTGTAGCATTGACCCTTTGCACAAGTTATTTAGTAAAAGCCCAGGGAGAATGGGGCCAGAAATTTGAGCAGCTTGGCACAATGCTGCCCACTCCCAATAGCTACCGTACCGCCTCCGGCGCACCCGGAAAAGACTACTGGCAACAAAAAGCGGACTACGATATTTCAGTTGAGCTGAACGACAACAATCAGAGTATTACCGGCACCGAAACCATCACCTATCACAACTTGTCGCCTGATCGCCTTTCGTACCTGTGGGTGCAGTTGGACCAGAACATGAGGGCCAAATCGTCAAACACTCCCCTGGTTACTACCACGGCAATGTCTGATTCTGTTTCAGGGAAAGCATTGCAGACTATGATAAATGACGCTGACTACGATGGGGGCTTCAAGATTGCCTATGTAAAAGACATGTCGGACAAGGGCCTCAAATACACCATCAACCAAACCATGATGAGGGTGGATTTGCCCAAAGCCCTGGAACCGGGAGGAAAGGTTTCATTCAAAATCGCCTGGTCCTACAATATCAATGACCGGATGCTCGAAGGTCCCCGTTCAGGTTATGAGTACTTTCCGAAGGATGGAAACTACGTTTATACCGTCGCACAGTTTTACCCCAGAATGGCGGTATACGATGACGTGAATGGCTGGCAGAATAAGCAGTTTTTGGGTAGAGGCGAGTTTACGCTGCCTTTCGGAGACTTCACTTTTAGTGTAACTGTGCCTGCCGATCATATTCTGGGCGCAACAGGTACGCTGCAAAATGCCTCTCAGGTGCTCACGCCAGAGCAGCTTCAGCGCTTCGAAAAGGCGAAAACCACCTTCGATAAGCCAGTGATTATTGTTACTCAGAAGGAAGCAGAAAAGGCTGAGAAGACAAAGTCGAAAGAAAAGAAAACCTGGACATTCAAAGCTGAAAATGTGCGTGACGTAGCCTTTGCTACTTCCAGAAAGTTCATTTGGGATGCCATGGCGGTTGATATCAATGGAAAAACGCCACTTGCTATGAGCTACTACCCCAAAGAAGGCAACCCGCTATGGGAGAAGGAGTCGACAAGAGCTGTGGCTAACACGTTAATTACCTATTCAAAGCATACTATTGACTATCCTTATCCCAAAGCGATTTCCGTGCATGCGGCTTCCATCGGTATGGAATACCCAATGATCTGCTTCAACTTTGGCCGCCCTGATCCTGATGGCAGCTACACAGACCAGAAAAAGTGGGGCATGATCGGCGTGATTGTGCACGAGGTAGGGCACAACTTCTTCCCAATGATCATCAACTCCGACGAACGTCAGTGGACCTGGATGGACGAAGGCCTGAATACCTTTGTTCAGTCGCTTACGCAAAAAGAGCATTACCCTGACATGCCAATCCGCCGTGGTTGCGCTGCCTGCATTGTCGACTACATGAAAGGTGATAAAGAGGGCATTCGCCCGATCATGACCAACTCTGAGCAAATCCTCCAGTTTGGCAACAATGCCTACGCAAAGCCGGCCGCAGCGCTTAGCGTGTTGAGGGAAACCATTATGGGCCCCGAGCTCTTCGACTATGCTTTCAAGGAATATGCAGACAGGTGGGCTTTCAAGCACCCATCACCAGCCGACTTTTTCCGCAGCATGGAAGACGCATCGGCCATGGACCTTGACTGGTTTTGGAGAGGTTGGTTCTACTCAACCGATCATGTAGACGTGGCGGTTGACAATGTAAAATGGTACAAAATGGCCACCAACGAAAAAGGCTTCGAAAACCAGGTAACGGCTTCAGGCGAAGTGATGGGAGCCGATGGCAAGAAAGCGCCAGCCACGAACTTTCAGGAGGCTGCAGAGACTTTCGTGTTCAGCGGCACTTCCGACGACTCTTACAGAGAGTTTATGAACAAAGTGGATGATGAGGCGATTAAGCAAAAGCATATCAACACCAATTTTTATGAATTGACCCTGAAAAATGCTGGCGGCCTTGTAACTCCCGTTATTATTGAATGGACTTACGCCGACGGCACCAAAGAAAAGGAGTATATCCCTGCCGAAATCTGGAGACACAATGAGCACGAAGTGACCAAGGTGTTTGCCAAAAACAAGGAAGTGGTAAATATTCAGCTTGATCCGGACAAAGAAACAGCCGATGTGGAGCTGGACAATAATGTGTTCCCTCGCCAGGATGTAAAAACCCGCTTTGATCAGTTCAAGGAAAAGAAGAACTAAGAAAAATAGAAAAGTAAAACATACTGTAAGTGAGCCCGGGAAAGTGTTTTCCGGGCTTATTTGGTAGATAAATGAACGACAAAAACCCAAAGACTGATTATCAAATACTCAATGTTTATGAAAAGGATTCTTTTTAGTTGCCTGGCCATTACAGCGGGCATCATCACAGCAGAAAATGTTAACGCCCAGGGACAATGGGGCCAAAAGTTTGAGCAAATGGGCACCATGCTGCCCACGCCAAATACGTACCGAACTGCCTCAGGAGCTCCCGGACGGGAGTACTGGCAGCAAAAAGCCGACTACGATATTTCGGTAACACTGAACGACAACAACCAGTCGGTGACTGGTGAAGAAACAATCACTTATCACAACCAGTCACCTGACCAGCTCAAGTATCTTTGGTTGCAACTCGACCAGAACATGAGGGCAAAGGACTCCAACACTCCGCTGGTGTCTTCCAGCAGCATGCCTGACACCATTTCCGGCAAGTCGCTACAGCAGCGGATCACCAGAGATCAGGACTTCGATGGAGGCTTCAAAATCGCCTCTGTTAAGACGGTAGACGGCAAAGCCATTCCCTATACCATCAACAAAACCATGATGCGGGTAGATCTTCCGCAGCCGCTGAAGTCAGGTGGTGAAGTCTCTTTCAAAGTGGCCTGGTCATACACCATCAACGACCGTATGCAGTTGGGCGGGCGCTCCGGCTATGAATATTTCCCTAAGGATGGCAACTATTTGTACACGATTGCCCAGTGGTTTCCACGCATGGCGGTGTACGACGACGTGAATGGCTGGCAAAATAAGCAGTTCCTTGGGTCTGGTGAGTTTGCCCTTGCTTTTGGTGACTACACCGTGCGTATCACTACTGCGGCTGATCATGTGGTGGCTTCAACAGGCGTTTTGCAGAACCCAAAGGAAGTGCTTACCGCTACGCAATTGGAACGTTTTGAGAAGGCAAAGAAAAGCTTCGACAAACCGGTGATCATCATTACACAGGAGGAGGCTATTCAAAACGAAAAATCCCGGGCAAAAGGAACGAAGACGTGGGTTTATAAGGCGGAAAACGTGCGTGACTTTGCCTTTGTTTCTTCCCGCAAGTTTATCTGGGATGCTCAGGCTGTGAAGTTCGAAAACAATACACCGTTGGCAATGAGCTTTTATCCAAAAGAAGGAAATCCACTTTGGGAAAAAGAGTCAACTAAAGCAGTGGTAAACACATTGAAGACTTATTCGAAATACACCATCGACTATCCTTATCCTGTAGCTCAGTCGATTCATACAGCTTCCATTGGCATGGAGTACCCAATGATTTGCTTCAACTTTGGCCGTCCGAACCCCGATGGCACTTATTCGCAAAGGACACTTGAAGGCATGGTAGGCGTAATTGTGCATGAGGTTGGGCACAACTATTTCCCGATGATCATTAACAACGACGAACGCCAGTGGGCCTGGATGGATGAGGGTATCAACACTTTTCTTGAGCATCAAACAATCGTTGAAAACTATTCTTCCTTTGATACCACCTGGGGTACGCCTGCGGGAGTTGTAAATTATATGAAGGGAGACAAAAACAACCTTCGCCCCATCATGACCAACCCTGAAAACGGAAGATCCTTGGGCTACGAGGCGTACGGCAAGCCGTCAGCTGGTCTCGTACTATTGCGTGAAACAGTAATGGGCCCCGAGCTTTTCGATGCAGCCTTCAAAGAATATGCTCAGCGATGGGCATTTAAGCACCCTTCACCTGCCGACTTCTTCAGAACGATGGAAGACGCTTCGGCTGTGGATCTCGACTGGTTTTGGAAAGGCTGGTTTTATAGTGTGGATGCCTGCGACATAGCTGTGGATAAAGTGACCTGGTACAAGATGAACATTGACGCCAAAGGCTTCGAAAATCAGGTAAAAGTAAGTGGTGATGGCACACTCAGTGGAGGTGATGCTGCTGCTGAAAATGGTCTTGCAGCTCCGAAACCTTTTACGATGGCCAATACCAAAAGCACGGAATACGGTGAATTCAAAAACTCAGTTGACGACAAGGCCATTCAGAAAAGAAACGCTGAAAAGAACTTCTATGAAGTAACTTTCAAAAACGAAGGAGGGCTGATGATGCCTATCATCATCGAGTGGTCTTATGCCGACGGTACCAAAGAGGTGGAGAAGATTCCGGCAGAAATATGGAGACTCAACGAACAGCAGGTAACCAAGGTGTTTGCTAAAGACAAGCAGGTAATTGGCATCAAGCTGGACCCTAAAAACGAGATTCCTGACATTCAGCAAAGCAACAATGTGTATCCAAGGGTAGACAGTAAGAGCAGGTTTGACAAATTCAAAGACGGCTCGAAATAGTCGTGCCCACAGCGAAGGCGATAGCCAGGCTGGTGGCACGACAAAAATAGATTATAGATTGCCTAGCCCCAGTGTGCATTAAAAAAGGCCCTTACGCTCGACGTCAGGGCCTTTTTTCTTTTCCAGCCCAAGCTCTGAAGGGGCGATATTCACTTGCAATGGGTGCAGCCCATTGCAATCCTAAAAACCTACCTGATCTTCAGCTCATCTTTAAAATTCTGGATATAATTGCTCAGCGCCTCGTCCATTGTTTCATCAGCATCCCACTTCGTGCCCAGGTACACATCGCCCGTCACCAGGTGCTTCACATAAAATTTATACACCGGGGCATTCACAGGAATAGTTCTTAGAATTGCCTTCCCATTGCTGGTCTTCATGGTAATGTAGTCGGTTTCATTCTTGTCCACCTCATAGTTCAGCATCTCCCTGATGGTGTACCCGGTAGTGTTGAGGTTGAGCAGCACATACTGATAACCCGCATTGTACAGCTTCTTGTCGTCACCGTCATATTCCACCAACTCATACTTGAAGGGGTAATCCTGCATAGCACCTTTCAGCACATTATTGGAGCTCGCTACTTTAGCGTTGTACTTCTGTATTTCCTTTTCCACATTGTTGTTGACAATGCCTCCGGGCTTATCGGCTGGAATTTCCACCTTGGTATACATGGGTACCGCCAGCTTGTCAATTTTCAAGTCACCGGCAAAAGATGGGAACCGCCTTTTTGTGATAATATCCACGTCTGTAAAGAACTCGGGCTTCTCAGTGATGAGGAAGTTTTTGTTTTCCTGCTTCGATTTGTAAACCGCCTTGCCCAGGTTTTTCACCACCTTTTCAAGGTCTTTGTCCTGATCTTTCCAGGCCTGCTGACCGTTCGACATATAGGTTTTCGTGCCGTTGTAGGGAGTGATTACCACCACCACTCTTTCACTTTCTTTTCCAGCAATTTTAAGATTCACCTTGCTCAGGAGAATCAGGTTTTTGATCTCACGGGAGTTGAGGAAGTCCGAAAATGCTCCGGTTACATCTGTGCCAGCCATCACGTCGTCGATATTCAGGTAGGCAACAGCATCAATGCCCATTTTGCGAAACTCCTGGTGCATTTCGGTTGAAAAACCCCTCCAGTCGCCCCTCTCAGAAGTGCCTCTGCTTTTGGGTGGTACGCTCACCAGCACTGCAGAACGACTCGACAAAAGATCAGCAGGCAGGTCGTTGGTGTAGTCCAGAAACCGAAAACCTGCTATATTTATTTCTTCTTCCTGTGCCTGGGCAGTAAAACCAATCAGGCAAAGGGCAAATGTGAATTTTAACAAATGTTTCATGGGGATATTTCGGATTACTATCATATTCAACAGGGATAAGTTTCTATTATTGTAGGAACAATAGCTATTTATGGAAAAAACGGACAATAGATCGAAAGGAAGCCCGGCGATTCCTTCGGGATTCCCTCCGGCTTTGTAAAACAAGATATTTTCGGAAGAAATGCAAGTCAGAGCAAAAATCATAACACACCGCACAGGGTATGCTTTCATATGCCTGCTGCTTTTCTGTAGGTTCATGAGCCATGCTCAGGTCAGCGTTGACTCCACGAGACTGATGAATGCCTTAAAAGCGCTTTCGTCTCAGGAAATGGCCGGGCGGATGAGTGGCACCAACGGCATTAGCAGGGCCCGTATTTTTATTAAAAACAATTTTAACTACGCCGGACTTTACCCACTTGAGAGCAACTGGTTCATTCCGTTCGATATGAAGGCAAAGAACTACCCCTCTCAGGGAGTGAATGTAGTTGGATTTTTGAAGGGAGAAAGTGATTCGGCCGTTGTTGTTACCGCCCACTATGATCATCTCGGCGTCAAGAACAAAGAGATTTATTTTGGTGCGGACGACAATGCATCTGGGGTGAGCGTGCTGCTGGAGGCCGCCTGGCTTTTTGTCGCAAAGAAAACGACGCCAAAGTACACCATCATTTTTGCTGCGCTGGATGCGGAGGAAACCGGCTTGCTGGGAGGTTATGCCCTGGTTGAATACCTGCAAAAGGCCAATATCCCAGTAAAGCTGAATGTGAATATGGATATGGTGAGTAAAGGCTATAAGAACGAGCTGTATGTTTGTGGCACTTATCATTACCCGCAGCTGAAGCCATTGGTCGATTTAACTGGCAAACGTTACGCTAAGGTGGTGCTGAAACTTGGGCACGATATTCCTGGCAGCGGTCACGACGACTGGACGATGTCGTCCGACCATGGGCCTTTTCACAAGCAGAAAATCCCCTTTCTTTATTTTGGGGTAGAAGACCATAAGTACTACCATCAGCCGACGGATACTTTTGAAACAACACCGTTCAGCTTCTTCTATCATGCGGCGGAAACCATCACAGGCTTTTTAAACGATTACCTCTCCCAATGAATGACAACAAGAAACGCTGTGCCTGGTGCCTCGGCTTCGATGACTATGTGAAGTACCACGACGAGGAGTGGGGAGTGCCAGTGCATGACGACCGCAAGCATTTCGAATTTTTGATCCTCGAAGGAGCGCAGGCTGGGCTGAGCTGGAGCACCATTCTGAAAAAGCGGGCCGGCTACCGTGAGTCATTCGCCGGTTTCGACCCTGAGATAGTGGCGCAGTTTACGCCGCAGATTGTGGAAGAGCTGCTCCTTTTTCCGGGCATCATCCGCAACCGGCTTAAGGTGCAAAGTGCCGTAACCAACGCACAGCAGTTTCTTAAAGTGCAGCAGGAGTTCGGCAGCTTCGACAAGTACATTTGGCAGTTTGTAGACAACAAGCCTATAGTGAACCAATGGAAAGACTACAAAACAGCTCCACCGACAACCAAAGAGTCGGACGCCTTGAGCAAAGACCTGAAAAAGCGAGGCTTCAAGTTCGTCGGCAGCACCGTCATTTACGCCCACATGCAAGCCTGCGGCCTGGTGAACGACCACGTGGTGGATTGCTTTAGGTATGGGGAGGTGTAATAAAACTCAACATTCGATGACCCACAGACCAACGAACGCCAATGTTTCTGTCATGATTTTGAAAGAAATAGCAGCAATTTTAGAATATTTTTATAAATAAAATGGCAATTAAATTTTGTTGGGTTGTAATAAAGGACAATATTCAGTGATTTTTTATTTTTAACAGCCAACAAAATGAAAAAAACTATTTTTATCCTTCTTGTAATCATCTTTTGCTCTGAGGCACAAGCGCAGAAAAAAGTGGCTCTCGTTAATTTTTCAGTGAACAAAGAAATCGGGCCGGGCGACTTTGGCACCAACGCTGGTCTTGTTAGTGAGATCACCGTTTTGGCCGCCAATAACAACTTTGATCTTCAATCAGTATTCGATAGCTTCTACAAATCGTTTAACGACGACTTTGCCAAAGGATTTCCGTTTCAGCTGCTTCCGGAAAATGATGTGTTGAACAACGCTGAGTACCAGGCCTATGACCCTAAATATGACAAGGCAATGTATGTTTTGTCAAAGCAAGGGTATAAGAATCTCGCCAGGCCATTGCTGGGAATGGGTAAGGCCGACAAAGATGCGATGGCTTCTATTTTTAAGACTTCAGCTGACGGAGTTTTGATGGTGTTCATTGGCTTTGAGCTTGAGAAAATGGCAGTGATGGGGGTCGGGGTGGTCAAAATTAAGGCCTTCTACAACATGATTTGCTACGACAAGGAGGGGAAAAAAGTGTTCGACATCAACGAGAAAGGGATTTCCAAAAAGAGCCTTCCGCTAGTTGCGGGAATTCCTATCATGGACAAGGAAAAAGTGCAGCCTATGTGTGAGGATGCAGCTGACCAACTACTCAAGGAGCTTCAGGGTACTTTGAAGAAAGTGGTCTCTAAATCGGCGAAGAAGCTTTAAGCGCTATGCAAGAGTAGCCCCCGGGGGCTACTCTTTTAACGTCCTTTGTTATTCCCAGTCTCTTCTTTGCTAAGTCGGTATATCAGGATCGCCGCCCTTTTGATCTGGCTGTCGAGCGTGGTAAGATCCACATACTCTTCCGGAGAATGGGATCCCTTGCCCATGGCACCCAGGCCGTCAAGTCCGTCTATGTATTCGGCGATAAAGGAAATGTCGCCAGCACCTCTTTTTCCAGGGTCGTAGGGCTTTACTTCTCCCTGGCTCAAATCGAGACTTACCTGATTAAGCATTTTCAGCACACTCATGTTGCCTTCGGTGGGGGACATGGCAGGATATCCGTCTTCAAAGGTGATTTCAGCCGATGTGCCGGGCAGGTGATCTTCCACAATGGCGCTCATTTTTTTCCGGGTGTTCTCTTTTTGCTCTTCAGACAGAAATCGTAGGTCGCCCTTTATCAATACAGTGTTGGGTACAATATTGCTTTTGCCAGCCACCTGTTGCCCTGTACCAGTCATTTCTATCGTGGTACCACCAGCAATGGTGCCAGCGCTGTAAGTAAGGTTGGTTTCCTGTAGCTCCTCGTAAAATCTATGTAGGATGCGGGCACTTTCGTAGATAGCCCCGGCTCCTACTTCAGGCGTAAAAATTCGGGAAGAGTGTGCCTGGTTACCTGTCACGGTAAGTGCCCACCCGCTGGATCCACGGCGGGCTACTGTTGCATATTCGAAGCCGGTATTGCCTTCAAAAGACAGGGCTATGTCGCTTCTTTTGGCAGCATCGATAAGGTCGCCCCGGCTTACACTGATCGGTCGCCCAGCCGCTTCTTCGTCCCCGTGGTAGGCAACGATGATTTGTGACCCATCCAGTAATTTGGCTTCATGCAGTGCCTTTAGGGCAAACAATAGCACCATGTCGCCGCCTTTCATGTCGTAAGTGCCCGGTCCGAAAGCGATGGTGTCTTGACGGACAAAGCCAGTGGCGTCTCCAGCAGGCTCAAATACGGTATCCATGTGGCCCATGAGAAGAAGCTTTTTGCCCTTTTCTCCTTTCATTTCACCGAAGACATGACCAGCTCTTTTCATGTCGGCGGGCATCTCTATCCATTTTGTTTCAAAACCGAGTGCATCCAGCTCGCTTTTAAACACGTCGCCAACCTCCCTCACACCGGCTATATTGTAGGTGCCGCTGTTGATGTTGACTATTTTTTCGAGAAAGTCGAGGGCCTCTCTCATGTTGGCATCTACGATTGATACTACCTTCTTTTCGTCTTTGGTCAGCTTTTGGGCAAAAGCCAAATGAGAGAAAATCAGGAGAAAGGTTAAAATGGTTGGTCTTATCATGTCCTTTTGTTAAAGAGTATAGCTATTCCTCGGTTTAGGTGCTGGAGACTAAAAAGAATGACTGTTCGTGGCGTGGATTTGAAGATAGTCAATGGATGTTGGCGCGTCGTGAATTATGTCTCCAACGGTAGATTTTTTGTGTGCGTGTAATGGTATACGGGGGAAGTCTTCACTAAGCGAAATCTCGTTCGGGTAGGGTTCAATCGCCTAGTGGGACAGTCGTTTGTGCCCAGACACAAGTCTAGGCTTTGGTGAACGACCATGTGGTGGATTGCTTTAGGTATGGGGAGGTGTGAGTAAGCTGGGCTAGATTTTCTTTTCTATCACCTTGTAGGTTGTCAAGCGATTCATACCGAGGACGCTGAAATGCCCCAATTCAACTCCTTTTTTTAAGTCACGGCTGGCGGTGGCAGTTGAAAGTGTCTTGAAAACATTCATGTAACCTTTTCGGGTAAATGACTTAATCTTCAGAGACAGGAAATACTGGAGCCGATCAACTTGCGATTGACTCGCTCCTTTGGTTTGAAGTACGCTATCCAGCGCCAGGCTAATGACGCCAAGCATGTAGGCGATGAATGGAGTTGAATGTCCGGCCTTGTCGCTATCAGAAAGGGCTTTGTAATAGTCTGACTGATTGGCCGAAATGAGCGTTTCAAAAGGAAGAAACTGAAAGATGGGAAATTTGCTAATCAGGATCACAGTTTGCCAAAGTCTTCCCATTCTTCCATTGCCATCCATAAACGGGTGGATAAACTCTACCTCATAGTGAAAAACGCAACTTTTGATCAGAGGAATATCATTGTCCGTTTTGAGATACTTGAAGAGATCCTTCGTCAAAAAAGCAACATTTTCGGCTGGTGGGGCAAGGTGTTGGACTTTTGAGCCCTTCACAATGCCCACACCTTTTTTCCGGTAGGAGCCAGCATCCTTCTCAAGCGACTTCATAAGCATTTTTTGTGCAGCCAGGAACGACTTTTCGGAATCAAACCTGAAGCTCTCGATTTTATCGTAGACCTCAATGGCGTTCCGAACCTCCATAATATCTCTTTCAGGGCCAATCACCCGCTTGTTTTCAATCAGTGCTGTTATCTGATCTTCTGACAATGTATTACCCTCTATTTTCAAGGAAGAGTGAATTGTTTTGATCTGGTTTTGCTTCCGCAGAGTTGGGGACGGTTTGATCAGAAAGCTGGCGTTGACGGCCCCAATTTTCTCCGACACCTCAGTAAGCAGGCGAAGTATTTCCGAATTGATCTGATAGGGAGGCTTCATGATGCTATCATTTGATAGCATTAAAGGTAAGTCATTTGAGCAGATTTGGGAATAGTTGCGGCACTAAGTTCGGCGGCGGAAGTGCTGTTGTCTGCGCCCACGTATAGGGAAAGCTGAGCTAGATCTTCTTCTCTGTGATCTTACAGGTAGGTAGTCGTTTTGTTTTATTGCTAGGCGAATTTCACGTTACCTAGGTGCTTCAAAGAAATATCCAAGTATTTGGGGTTTGAGAACAGCGAACGTTTTCTATCACTCCACGTCTCAAGTTTGTTCGCCACAACGTCTCTATCTAGGTTCTTTTCCGTTTGCGAAATAAAATCAATCGATGAGAGTAGTTCAAGAGCAAAATCCGAATAGAAACCATCTAGGAACTCAATTGTTTTTTTTGCAATGTATTGTAGTTCGGGGTTTGCTTCAATATATCTTTTAACATCTTCGAAACCGTCTGCAACAAGAGTTAATGGCTCAAAAGGCTTTTTGTTCATATCACTGTAGCCTATTATATAGCTACCATTTAGGGTATTTAAGAGGAACCTGACCTTACCGGAATATGGCCCGTAGAAATTAGGTTCGTACGTTAATTTAAAGTATTTACCAGCTCCAAACCTTTGTAAAAAGTAGGCCACTTTTTCACTTGAAAACTCAGATACATATTCCCCATTCCCAACCAAGTCATACAACAAATATAAGAGCAACGCTCGTGCATCAGTGAGCTTTACCCTTTCCTTTTTAAGTTTTTCTTTGATGAGAGAATTTGGCTCATATACTAAAATTTCTGTATCCAAATTATCTAGATATTGTTTGATAAGACTCTTGACCTTTTCCCATTCCAGACCTCCATTTCCAGCACCTAATGGTGGAATCGCAATGCTTTTGATATTGAAATCACTAATAACACTAATTAAGTCCGCCAAACCCTTTTCGATGTATTCGTATTCGGATGGCTTTCTCCAGTCCGTCTTCGTTGGAAAATTGACAATAATCTTCTCGCCAGTGCTAACGTTTTCGTCCTTAACTACGAAAAGTTTACCTATTTCTAGTTGCTCGGTCTTGCAGGCTTGATGATAAGCTTTGTAATTGTTAGGGTACGCCTTTTTGAACTGTAATGCAATGCCTTTTCCCATGACACCAACAGTGTTAACCGTATTGACAAGAGCTTCTGCTTTACTGTCAAGAATATTTCCTGTTAGATATCTGATCATAATCGTTTTTAATAATACGCCTTCGGAATGACTTTAACTAATTTGTCTTCGACCCCAAAGCCAACCAGTCTTTGTTTTGAAATATCGTTGTAACAACCGTATCCAACAATGAAGTCTGACGGGATGTCACCTTGCACCAAAAACTCCGCCTGCTTTTTTCTTTTAATATTCAGGTTTTCTTGCCCTCCCCAATACGGGGTTTTTACAGCATTCCAATCTACAATTTGCGGTAGCTGCCTTATTTTATCCTTGTTATAGAAGGTAGTTAGAAAATCTGTTGCATGGCCATCTGAAAAATAATATGAGAGTTTAGATTTTACAATTGAATCAACAGAACACACTACATAAACTATGTCGTCGGGCTTACTGGCTTTGTCGACAAAGTTGCCTCCTTGCTGGACTACGTAAAGCATTGGCATTTTGACGCCAAAATAAAACGGAGTGAAGTCACCAAGAGTGATCACTTCGATCGTATTAAATGTGTTACCGTTGTCAACATTTACCTGCCGGGCATTTCGATTGTTAATAAGACTTAGGTCACCAATTCCAACAAAAGTAGGATTGGCCTTGAGTGACCGCTTATGGGTTAGGCCATTGGCGAGAACATGAGGAATGTTCTCAATATGGAGCATTCTGTAGATATTTACTTGTTCCAGATTCATGATTTAGATTAGCCATTTTCCCAGGCAGAAACAAGAAAATCGAAGAGGGGTTCTCACACCAGCGGTGCAAATCATGGTTGATAATTGAGAGCGAGCTCTTCCAAATCCTCATACCTTTCCAAAGATTGTAAAATAATCTACAACTCCAACACCAAATCCTTCTTCTCAAACACCACTTTCCATATCCCCCGCCACTCGCCCAACTCATAGCCGGTGGCTTTGTCCTCAGGGTAAAGGCCCTTGATTTTGTCTGCTACTTCCTGGGTAAGCTCTTTACCCGGTGTGCCATGGCATTGGAGGCACAGCGCAGCGCCCATCATGATGGGCCGGGTGTAAACTACTTGTGTGGAATTGTCTTCCATAAACACTTCTTCCCTAGGTGCTTGTCCCTGCTCCACGCTGTAGGTGTAAGCTTCCATAATGGCTATCTCGTCGGCGATAGGTGCATCTTTCGGGTTGCGCCATTTGTTGCTCACTCGCCTGATGGTAGCATGGTTGGCTTTGGACAGCGAGTCTACCAGCGGAAAAGCATTCAAATTGCAATACTCTACCGCTCCCAGTATGCCCTCCGACTCAATCTTTTTTATCAGGGTTTGAAGCAAAACCTTTTGTGCTGCGTCGGTAATGGCCAGTCCCCTTTCTTTGGCTTTGTCAGTAATTTGCGACGGAAGCACGTGCTTCACTTTTCGGTCTTCCATTTCTTTTTTTACTGCCTCGCTATTCCCTTTGTCCATAGGGCCACAGCCAACAGTAATCAGACACATGGACAGGCAAAGGATTATTGGCGTTCTCATAGGCGGGTTATCTAATGATCTGTTAAAATAACCACACTTAATCGAAAAAAGATCAGCGGTTTATTAATTTTGCAGCTTAATTTTTCAGGAATGCTCGATAAACTAGAGGCCATCAAAAAGCGCTTTGAGGAAGTAAGCGACCTTATTGTTCAGCCCGATGCCATGGCTGACATGGCACAATACACCAAACTGCACAAGGAATACAAGGAGCTTAGCCGCATTGTTGCTAAGCTGGAGGAATATAAGAAGGTAAAGAACGACCTGAAGGGAGCCAAAGAACTGCTCAACAAAGAGAAGGATCCGGAACTCCGGGAAATGGCCAAGATGGAGATTGAAGAGCTTGAGCCAAAAGAGGAGGAGCTGGAGGAAGAGCTCAAACAACTACTGATTCCCAGAGACCCTAATGACAGCAAAAACGTCATTTTGGAAATAAGAGGTGGTACCGGCGGCGACGAGGCAGCTATTTTTGCCGGTGATCTTTTCCGTATGTACCAGCGCTTTGCTGAGGAAAAAGGCTGGAAAATGAATGTGCTCGATCTGACCGAAGGCACGTCAGGTGGCTACAAAGAGATTATCGCCACCGTTTCAGGTGAAGACGTTTACGGCATGCTTAAGTTTGAGTCGGGCGTGCACAGGGTGCAAAGGGTGCCGGCCACCGAAACTCAGGGGAGGGTGCACACTTCCGCCGCTACTGTGGCCGTGCTGCCCGAAATGGAGGAAGTGGAGGTAAACATCGACATGAACGACGTTCGGAAGGACACTTTCTGTTCTTCAGGCCCTGGCGGCCAGTCGGTGAACACCACTTATTCGGCTATTCGCCTGACTCACATCCCCACTGGTATTGTCGTAAGCTGCCAGGACGAAAAGTCGCAGATCAAAAACTTCGAAAAAGCCCTGAAGGTATTGCGGTCAAGGATTTACGAAGTAGAGCTGAAAAAACACAACGATGAAGTAGGCGCCCAGCGCAAGTCGATGGTGGGTAGCGGCGACCGTTCTGATAAAATCCGCACCTACAACTATCCCCAAAGCCGGGTAACCGACCACAGGATAGGGTTAACGGTTTACAACCTACCCGCAGTTATGGATGGCGATGTGGGTGAGTTTATTGAGCAATTGCGGATTGCCGACCACTCGGAGAAGCTGAAGGATGGAGAATAATTCCACACTTCCATCGTTCAAAATGCACTTATGTTGACCCGTCGACTCGTATGGCTGCTCATTCTTCCCCTTTGGTGGGCATGCACACCCGACGAAGAGGTTTTTTCTGAGCTTTCTGATGAGTCTCTTTACTTTTCTACCGACACGCTGTACTTCGACACGCTGCTGACCACCCAGTTGAGCCCGTCGTACAGGCTGCTGCTTTACAACCCCAACAAGAATGGAGTTATAGTGCCTGGGATCAGACTCAAACAGCTGGAAGGCTCTCCATTTGAGTTGACCATCAATGGCTTGTCGGGAAAGGCATTCAACAACATCAAAATCCTGGGCAAGGATAGCCTGCTCGTGTTGGTCAATGGCAGGCTACCCGTTACGGGTGAGGTCGAAGCGAAGAGAGTGCTGGACTACCTGGAAGTGGTAGGCACCACCCGTACCAATGTGGTGCTGGATGCCTGGGCGCAGGATGCGTCATACTACAAGGGGCTCAGTATTATCGAAGAGGATCAAACCTGGGAAGCTGGTATGCCCTATGTTGTTTCAGACTCACTGGTTGTTGCCCCTGGTGTAACTTTAACTATTAAGGCGGGTGTTGAAGTGCTTATGCAACCGGGAGCTCATTTGTTTGTACTGGGCACGCTTATTACCGGGGGAACGCCAGACAAAAAAGTGATCTTTAGAAATACCCGTAACGACCGAGACTATCGGGAAGCTCCTGGCCAATGGGTTGGCATTTATTTCCTGGAGGGGAGTAAAGACAACTTCCTTAATCATACCGTGATCAAAAATGGGGAGGTAGGTTTGAGAATAGGTACGCCCGACGATGACGACATTCCTGATGTAGTGATTGCCAATAGTACCATTGGCAACATGTCGTCCGATGGCATTCTGGCCTTGACGAGTGATGTATACGCCTACAACACTGTCGTGTACAATGCGGCTCGTTATCTGGTAGCGAACGTGGCTGGCGGCAACTACCGCTACGAGCACTGCACTTTTTCCAATTACCCCTCCGACTTCTTTCGGGAAGACCCTTCGGTCATTTTCTCAGACAATATTTTGCTGGCAAATGAAGAGCTGCTTGCAGCACCGTTAGAGGCACGGGTATTCAACAGTGTGATTTGGGGTACGCAGAAGGAGGAGATCGAGTTCAATACCGGGGGAGGCGCCAGCTTCATTTACCAGGTCGGCAACAGCTTATTGAAAACGACCAACTCGCTACTGAACGCCAACAACAACCTGATCAACACGCCGCCAAAATTCTTCAACGAATTTTTGTACGACTATCGCCCTGATAGTTTATCGCCTCTTATCAACAAGGCAAAATACCTCAATATCGATCTCGATAACCTTGGGCACCAAAGAGACAGCCTTCCTGACATCGGGGCTTACGAATGGGTTCCTGGACAAAAGGAAAACGACGAGGGGTAATTAAGCAGCTTTAAATGCGTTTGCCCTTTGCACAGGTTGCAAATCAGGTACCCAATCGTTACTATTAGTCATGGAATTTTTTCAGAAAAAGATAACGCTAAAGCCCTAGCCAAGGGGGTTTCATCTTATTACCAGAGAGGTGTTGGAACAGTTTCCTGAGCTGCAAAAAATCAAGCAAGGTGTGCTACAGGTGTTTATTCAGCACACATCGGCCAGCCTCACGATCAATGAAAATGCCGACCCCACCGTTAGGGTCGACTTCGAAAGTCACTTCAACAAAATGGTACCTGAAAATGCACCTTACTATCGGCATACCATGGAAGGCCCCGACGACATGCCGGCACACATTAAAGTATCGTTGTTGGGAGCTTCTGTGCAGCTTCCGGTTACCAATGGCAGCCTCAACACTGGCACCTGGCAGGGCATTTACCTTTGCGAGCACAGGAACTACGGAGGAAGCCGCCACCTGGTGCTGAACGCCTGGGGAAATACGTAGAGCAGTCTTCAAAAGTGTTGTTTTTAGGAACTGCTAGCGCCCACCTTTTTGTTAAATGGCTGGAAATAATTAAACCATGGATTTTGATAAAGAAGTAATAGCAAAAAGTAAAAACGTGCCCGTTGTTGTCGACTTTTGGGCACCCTGGTGTGGCCCCTGTCAGTTTTTAGGGCCGATCATAGAAGAACTGGCCGGTGAGGCCAACGGTGCCTGGGAATTGGTGAAGGTGAACTCGGACGAAAACCAGCACTTGTCTGCAGCGTATGGCATCAAGGGCATTCCGGCAGTCAAAATGTTCCATAAGGGCGAGGTCGTTGCCGAATTTACAGGCGCACTTCCCAAACATGAAATTCAAAAATGGCTGGATCAATATTTGCCAAGCGAGGAAAAGGAGCTTTTGAGCCAAATAGAGCAAAAACTGATCGCTGGCGATGAGAACGCCCTGGGCGAACTGGAGAGCTTTATCATTGACTATCCGGCGAGCGATGAAGGGAGACTATTGATGGCCAGGGCTATTGTTATGCCGGATGCTGTCACGGCGAGAGACCTGTTGTCAAAGGTGGTCAATCGAAATAAGCTCTTCGAGGACATCCAGCGAATAGAAGAAATGGCGGATTTTCTGGAAGCAGACATTTCTGTTGACAGTGCAGTTGGAAAAAAACTCGGAGCGGCGCAGGAGGCTTTTAAAAACAATGACCCCGAAAGCGGCATTAGCTTGCTCATAGAAGCAGTTACGATCGACAAAGCGTTTATGGAGGAGCTGCCCAGAAGGGCGGCCGTCGCTTTCTTTCAGCTCATCGGTGCACAAAATGAGCTGACAAAAAAGTACCGGCGTAGGTTCGATATGGCACTTTATTGACGAAAAGAGTGGAAATTAATAGCGAGCGGCCCTACCAGGTCGCTTTTTTTTTACGTTAAGGATACATTACTTAGATGTTACGCTAGAGTAAATACGAACATTAGAATGTATGCTTGAATTTTTTCCGGTGGAGCTTCAGTCGGGGTTCCCCACTTTCATCACAGCTATTTACACCCTGATGTGGGGCCTTGTTTTGGCTTCGCTTATCGCCGTCACGCATAAAAAGACCTACACGGGTTTCGTGTATCCTGACCAATTTTTTATTTCGATGATCCTAGCCACGCTGGTGTCCACCGCCGTAATGATGTCGATAGGAGACAGCCTGGCACGTGGCTTGGGCATTTTTGGGGCACTGGCCATTATCCGGTTCAGAACCAGAATAGAGGAGCCCAAAAACCTGCTTTTTCTTTTTTCCACACTGGCATTGGGCATAGCACTGGGTGTTTACGGGTTCAGCATCGCTATTTCCAGCACCTTCATGTTTTGTCTGGTGGCCTGGCTACTTCATTTTTTTGTAGAGAGAAAGAACCAGAAAGAGCGTTTTACGCTCGTAGTGACCATAGAAACAATGGAGCTGGCGACACAAATTGAGCAAATTATAAAGCCGTTGAGCGTGAAAATTCGGTTGGTTAGTCAGCAAAAAGGAAAGGAAGCTACCTGGCAGCTCGAGTGGCAGGTGGTTCGGGTAGCCGGAGAGGCGGCAACGTCTTTTTTGCAGCAAATGAGTGAGATCGAAGGGGTTCTTCAGGTGAAATGGTCAAAATCAGGAAATTTGGTAAGAGTGTAAATGAGCATCCCAAAACAAAACTATTACGCATTCTATATAACAATTGTGCTTCTGGCTGGGGCTCTCCTCTATTTCAGCCTCGACTATCCTGTGCGCAAAGCCAATTTATATGGCGTTGTGGAAAGCCCCAAGGTGAGACTCAACCATCCACGCAAAGCAGTTATCCTTGAGGTGAACGTTACCCCCGGCCAAAAAGTAGAAAAGGGCGCTGTACTGATGCGGCTTGAGTCGCAGGCCATCCTCGATGACCTTCAAGACCTGGCCTATAAAGAAGCTAAGCTTGAAGCTACAAGCGAAAAGGAGCTTTTTGAGTTTGAAATCGAAAAAAATGAGCTGGCTCTGGAGCTAGAGCAGGAGCGCACGAAAAAAGAGCAGGCTATCGCCGAGATCAGGATGGCAGAGAACCGGGACGCCTCCTGGCTAAAGAATTTCACTACTGCCGAAGCAAAAGACACCACAAGCGCAGCAGCCTGGAAGCTGGCGATTGTTGAGCAAAATTTTGAGGCAAGTGTTTCCGAGAATAAACTCAAACAGTCGTTGTTACTAAAAAAGAGACAGCTACAAGTAAAGGCCATTGAAGCCAGCAGGGAAGAGCTGCTACATGAGAAACAGAGACTGGAGGCAGAAAAGGCATCGCTTGTGTTGTTGGCTCCCGCCAGCGGCATCGTCGACAATGTCTATTTTATGCAGGGTCAAACCGCCGATGGCTTTTCTGATTTGCTGTCGCTATTGCCTGACGAAAACAAATTTGTGAGGGCCTACATTACAGACCAAACCAATATTGTTGGCGAGCTCTCCCGGGTGGTGGTGCAGTCGGCACTGGAAACAGATAAGAAAACGACAGCAACCTATGTCGGGTCAGGCGGTGTTGAAGTGCTGCCCACTATGATGCAACAGCTGCCAGTTCAGCAATCCGGCAAAGAGATCTTCTTCAAACTCGACAACACAAAAGGCTGGCTTCAGGGAGAAAAGGTAATGATTCTGGTACCATGAGAAGTAGCAAGCTTTTAGTGACAGGCCTTTTCTTTCTCCCCTTTTTCGTGGAGGCCATGCAGCAGCCCCTGCCGTTGTTTGATCAAATCACCATAGGAATTGAGAACCGACCCGAAATAAAGGCAGCCAAACAGCAGGTAGAATGGTTTCAGCAAAACAGGTACGGCGTTGCTTATTTTGACGAGATTGATTTCAGAGTGGGAGGCATCACCAACGACAAAACTGAGTACGCCTTCCGCCTTCGTCCGTCCAACCCTTTCTATTATGCGGCAGGAAAAAGTATGGGCAAACTTTTGGAGACGGAGGCCCAGTTGAAGTTGAAGGAGGCAATGCAAACAGCTCTTTTCGATAAGATTGAAACCTGGCTGAAAATCAGCTATGTCGCATTGCAATTCCAGGAAACCGAAGCGTCTGTTGCCTGGCGGCAGAAGTGGTTGGAGAATATGGCTCAATACATTTCCGAAGGCGAATTTGATGCCGAAGAATTGCTTGATGTGGAGCTTGAAAGGATTGATCTGGCAGTGAACCGCATGGAATTGTCCGAGGAATTGGAGAATGAGCTTGCTGATTTCCTGGATGATCCGAACCCAGCTAAAGTAGAAACACTTGCCCAGTCATTGTTTGAAAGCGTGTTCCCCGATGTGGCGTTGGAAAAGTTGTTGAGGACAGTGGACGAGTTAATGCAGGTGCCATCAGCGGTGCGGCTTGCCACGGAGAAGGAGCAGTTGAATGTGCAGCTCGCAGAGAGTAAGGTGCTGCTGGAAAAACGTGATTGGGACATCGGCTTTGTGCAGCCCGAGTGGGATGTGGGGGGCAAAGAAAGGTTTGGCTTGCGGGTAGGCATTGGCATCCCAATTTTCAACACCAATCGCATGCAAACGCAGAACAGGCAGCTGTCTCTGATCAATGATAAATGGGCGGAGGTAAAGGCAAGAACCGAGTGGGATGTTCAACTAAATGGGGCCTATGAGAAAACACTGAGGATAGCGGAACGGCTCAAAGCCCTGCAAGAATTGGATGCTCAATTAGACGCATATCGACAGAAATTGTCTGCCATAGACCCTGGCGATGCGAGAGAAAGCCTCTTAAAGTGGCTAAAAGCGAAGGAAAAGCTAAGGGGTAGAGTAATTAAGGATCAGTTTTTGTTGCTGTCGGCCTACCTGGATTACCTTAAGCTTAAAGGCCTGCTGGTTGAGCCAACAGCCTTGAGCTATTTTGAAGACATTTGGTAAGTAAACCTACTTTTATGAAAACTACATTGCTAAGAGCTCTGCTTGCAGGAGCCATTTTTTGCACGCTGTCCGCTCAGTCACAGTCTGTTGATTTTGAGTCGTCCAACCTCCCCATTATTATCATCGACACCGAAGGGCGTACCATTGTTAACGAACCCAAGGTGAAAGCAAGAATGGGCATAATCAACAATCCGGAAGGGATTACTAACAATATCTCCGGTCCTTTTACTGACTACGACGGCTTCATCGGTATTGAATTCAGGGGCTCCTCTTCTCAAGCCCTGTTTCCAAAGAAGTCCTTCGGCATTGAGACCTGGGACGATCAAGGCCAGGATCTTGATACGGCCATTTTGGGTTTTCCGGCCGAGGAAGACTGGGTTTTGCACGGGCCTTACTCCGACAAAACGCTAATGCGGAACAAACTAACCTTCGATCTTTTCTCATTCACTGAACGCTATAGCTCAAGAACAAAATATGTTGAAGTGGTGCTCAATGGGCAATACCACGGCATCTACCTATTTATGGAAAAGGTGAAGAGGGACAAAAACAGGGTGGATATAGCCAACCTAAAGCCAGAGGATAACGAGGGAGAAGAGCTGACCGGAGGCTACATTTTGAAGCTCGATAAGTTTGACGGCAGCGGTGGTGGGGGCTTTGCGTCAGAGTACCGACCAAACAATTATAAAAACAGTGATCAGGTGGCCTTCTTTCAATACGATGAGCCAGCAGATGACGAAATCACCAGCGCTCAAAAGGCATATATACAAAGCTTTATGAAGAGCTTCGAAAGTGCTCTGAAGTCGAGTTCCTTTAGGGATCCGGTGTCGGGCTACCGCAAATATATAGAGCTGTCGAGCTTTGTTGACTTCTTCCTGATCATTGAGCTCAGCAGAAATGTTGATGGCTACAGGCTCAGCACCTTTATGTACAAGGACAAAGATGACAAGGGTGGGCTCCTGACTCTTGGGCCAATATGGGACTTTAACCTTGCGTTTGGCAACGCCGACTACTGCCAGGGAGGAAACACCCAGGGCTGGGCCTATAAGTTCAACGACATTTGTCCGAACGACTTCTGGCTGGTTCCCTTTTGGTGGGACAAGCTGATGACCGACCCTGTTTTCAGACAACAGGTGAAATTGCGGTGGATGACGCTGCGGAGTGGTGCCTGGTCCGACGAAGCAATAAGCACGATGATTGATGAATATACCGACGTCTTATCTGAGGCCAAAAATAGGAATTTTCAAAGATGGCCGGTAATTGGCCAGTACACGTGGCCCAACAATTTTGTCGGAGCAACTTACATGGCGGAGGTGGACTACCTAAGGAACTGGATCACTCAGCGCACCACTTGGCTGGATCAGCAGATAGAAAATTTTGAAGGGCCAATGGATGTAACCGGACTAAGCAACAGAGAAGTTGATCTGGTGACGTTTCCTAATCCTTTTGTTGATTTAATATACTTCCAAAATGAAGCCCCGGCTGGGGTTGAGTCAATAAAAATATTTTCATTCTCCGGGCGGCAGGTGAGAACCATTAATAACCGGGGAAAATTAGGCAGCAACCTGACCTGGGATGGCAGAAATTCAAACGGAGAGGAATTGCCGCCAGCTGTTTATCTCTATCAGGCATTTTCAGGTGACGGAAAAGTGACGGTTGGAAAGATCATCAAATCAGCACGTTAGATGAATTGTGGATAACTTAGCAAAAATTGTGGATAATCACACACAAAAACCATAACTTCTTATATATAAGATAGTTAACTTATTTTAGTTATCGACATTCTTAAACCAGATTCACCAATTTTCCTGGTCTCCCGCTTCGCTGAGGCTGCCTTACTATTGGTAAATTGGAAAATCATTCTAAGAGAGGATTGCTTATTGACTTTTAGTTTCAGCGCTAATCACTTATTTTTCGGCATATCGAATGATCCTTCACTATGTACATTAATTTATCTGGCCTGAATGTGCTCGTAACAGGAGCCAGCAGGGGCATAGGCAAAGCCATTGCGGCTAAGCTGGCAGAAGCCGGAGCCACCGTGGCAGTGCATTACCACAAGAGTGGCAGAGAGGCTGAAAACCTGGCCCATGTGCTGGGTAATGAGAGCAAAGCTTTTCAGGCAGATTTGGCTCAACCAGATCAGGTAGTGCAGCTGTTCGATAAGGTGGTGAGTGAATTTGGGTCTCTCGAACTTTTGGTCAACAATGCGGGTCTGGCCATAGCTTCCGACATGGGTTCAGCCGATAAGCAGTGGCTTGAAGAATTCAACAAAACCATGATGGTTAATCTTAACGCAACTGCCATTCTTTGCAAAAAGGCCATCGATCATTGGCTCAAAAGAAAGGCCACAGGAAGGATCATCAATATCTCGTCACGAGCGGCCTTTAGAGGTGACACTGCAGAGTACCTGGCCTATGCAGCGTCGAAAGGTGGCGTGGTATCGCTTACCCGTTCGATAGCGAGGGCTTACGGTAAGCAGGGTATCAAAGCGTTCAATATTGCGCCAGGTTTTGTGCGAACCGATATGGCCAAAGAATTTGTGGAGCGTTATGGCGAGCAGGTGGTGCTTGGTGATTTGGCACTTGAACGACTCACTGAGCCGAAGGACATCGCACCCATGGTGACCTTCTTATGCAGCGGCCTGGCCGACCATGCGACTGGCAGCACCATTGATATCAACGCAGGCAGCTACGTGCACTAGCTGGAGGGCAGGTAGGCGCCCACAACCTTCGCTGTGGTCACCATTTGGCCAGCATGGTAAATGTCGTGATGCACGATGCCCTCAATCAGGTGTTTAAAGTCGTAGGACTTTCCCGGTACTTGCTTCGCAAATGTATCCGTTGAAGTTTTTTGAATAAGATCCAAGAGCTTTGTCTGGTTGTCGTCGAAGGCCTGGAGCAAAGCGGGCCACTCCGCTGCGTTCGTTACTCCCGATTGACTCCAGTCTTTCTCAGAATCGATAGGTACGTTATATCCCTCATTGCCTTTTAGTTGTTCTACCACATAGGTGCGCCAGGTAAGCATGTGTTGTGCCAGCTGGAAGACCGAATGTGAAGAATCATCGGGGCGCACGCCTGCCTTTTCCGGCATAATTTCCCGCAAAATTGTTCTAACCGGCTTGCCATACCAGGGCGAACCTGAATAAACATCCTTCAACTGACTTACTACGATTTCGACCCAGCTCATATGTTAATGGGCAAAAACCTGCGACATGTCCTGAAACGACTTGAACTCCAACGCATTGCCACTCGGATCGAGAAAAAACATAGTAGCCTGTTCGCCAACTTCGCCTTTGAACCTCACATGGGGCTCAATAATGAACTCGATGCCTTGCTTGGTCAGCCTGTCGGCCAGCTCATGCCATTCTTCCCACTTGAGTATGGCTCCAAAATGCCTGACAGGCACCTTGTCGCCATCCACCTCATTTGTTTTTGCCTGTGCTACTTCGTCCGGCTTCAAATGGGCGCTGATCTGATGCCCAAAAAAGTCGAAGTCGATCCACTTCTCAGCTGAGCGGCCTACTTTGCAGCCAATCACTTCAGTGAAGAACTTTCGGGTAGCCTCAATATCGCTAACGGGGAAGGCGAGGTGGAATGGGGTCATTTTGTTGGTGTTTAGATTTAGCTCGAAAATTTACATATTAAAGTGTCTGTTAAAAACTATTTTTACATATGAGTAAAAAAGTAGCGTTGGTGCTTTCGAGTGGTGGGGCCAGAGGAGTCGCACATATTGGCGTAATCGAGGGGCTCATTGACCACGGCTTCGAGATCAGTTCAATCGCTGGTTCGTCTATGGGATCAGTGGTTGGTGCGTTTCATGCTTGTGGCAAGTTGCCGGAATTCAAGGATTGGATTAGCCATCTTGATAGAATTGAGGTTTTTAAACTCATCGATTTTACTTTCAGTTCGCAAGGCTTTATCAGGGGGGAAAAGGTTTTCAAGAACCTGGAGAAAGTTATCCCGGATCGGCCAATAGAAGAAATGCAAATCCCGTTCATTGCCGTTTCAACTGACCTCAACACACAAAAGGAGAAGGTGTTCGACTCCGGGAGCATGTATCATGCTATCAGAGCATCAGTAGCAATACCCACCGTGCTCACGCCCCTTAAGTCGGGTGAAAGTCTGTATGTCGACGGCGGTGTGACCAATCCTGTGCCGGCTGATAAAGTGAAAAGAACCAAGGGAGACATCCTCGTTGTTTCCAATGTAAATGCATTCAAGCCGTACGTTAGTCCTTTAAAGAAACAAGAGAAAAGAGAGTCCAATCAATACACAAAGCGACTGGAGGAAATGATGAGCAAGATAAGCAAAGTGATTCCTGGCTCCAGCTCCGCAAAGAAGAAATTGGGGTTCTTTGATTTGCTCAACGACTCCCTTGACCTTCTGCAGGATCGGCTTACTTCAGAGCTATTGAAGCAATACAAGCCGGGGTTAAGTGTTGAGGTGTCAAGGCGGGCTTGTTCTACATTTGAATTCTACAGAGCCAAAGAAATAATTGAGGCCGGAAGGCAGGCATTTGAAGAGGCCTTGAAGGCATCCAACCTTTTGTCGGAATCGGAGCAATGAACTTCAGAGAACTCAATGCCCAACTGGGCAACATCGACATCTACCTGTTGGATCAAATACTCAAGGGCCGCTTTGAAGGAAAAAGCAAGGTGCTGGACGTAGGCTGTGGCGAGGGTCGAAACCTCATTTATTTCGCCAGAGAAGGCTTTGATGTGTATGGTTTCGATCAAAACCCTTCTGCATTGCAAATGCTTCGATACCTGCTCAAGGGGGTCAGACCGGATTTTGATGAAAGAAAGCTGATAGAGGGAGATGCGCAGAGTTTGCCTTTGCCAGCCGGTTACTTCGACATTGTAGTCAGCAGTGCTGTGCTACACTTTGCTGAAAGCGTGGATGCTTTTCACAAACAGGTGGCCGAGTTGTTTAGGGTATTAGCTCCCGATGGCATTCTTTTTATTCGCATGACCAGCGATATTGGCCTTCCGGATGCCATTGAGAATCTGGGAAGTGGTCGCTACCTGATTCCTGATGGATCGGCAAGGTTTTTACTCACCAGAAGTTTGATCGAGGAAATCGTTGAGAAGTTTTCCTGGCAGCTGATAGAACCCGTGAAAACCACTGTGGTGGACGATGTTAGATGCATGACAACCCTGGTATTCAGAAAAGACTAACTACCAGGAGCCGCTGGCGCCACCGCCACCGAAGCTTCCACCCCCGAAGCCACCAAAGTCGCTTCCGCCGCCAAAACTTCCTCTGCCACTGTTAAAATCATTGAAAGTATTGCCACGGCCCCGATTCATGCTCGACATGAGGAAGAGCATTGTCCAGAATCCAGGCTTGCGTGAAGAAAAATGCCCTCTTCTTCCCCGAAAAACCGAAATAATAGGAATGATGACAAAGAAGAAAACGATAATAAGAGACAAAATTCCCGGCGTTTTTTTTGCCGTTCGTGGGTCTGCCTTGAACTCGCCTGAGGCCATGCTCATGAGTATGCTGGTTGCCTGATCCAGCCCCAGGAAATACTTTTGCGCTCTGAAATTAGGTACTATGTACTTTTCAATGACTCTTTTAGCATAAGCATCGGGGATAGCACCTTCCAGCCCATAGCCTGTGCTAATGCTCACCTTTCGGTCACTAATCGCCACTAAAACCAGTACACCATTTTCCTTACCCTTTTTTCCGATGCCCCATTCCTGGGCCAATTCAGCTCCATACAGGTCAATATCGTCTTGCCCTATTGTTTCCAATATCACGACAGCGAATTCATTGGAGGTACTGTCCCGATATCCCCTGAGCTTATTTTCCAACATATTAGTTTCCTGTTGGCTAAGCAGGTTCGCAAAGTCATTCACGATCCTCGGCGGCGACATTGGCTTTGGAAAACTCTGGGCCGAAGCCGCTAAGCCGGCCATAAACAGTAAACCAGTGAAAAAATAGAGAAACTTAATTTTGGCCAAAGGAAATGTCATCAGGGAGTTCGTTTACGTCGTCTTTTTGGTAAGGGAAATGTTCTTTTAGCTGGGCTCCGGCCATACGGATGCCATCACTCAGGCCAAGGGTCAGTTGCCCTGACACGAAGCGATCCTTCATGTGGTCTTTAATGTCGCCCCAGTAGTGGTCAGGCACCACCTGGTTAATGCCGGCATCACCAATTATCGCAAATTGATGATCTTCCACAGCCAGGTAAAAAAGCACACCGTTTCGTTGCTTGGTTTTCTGCATGTTCAATGTGGAAAAAACTTCTGCAGCCCTGTCCAGCACATCTTTCTGACAATGTCTTTCGATGTGTACCCTGATTTCGCCGGAGGTTGCCAGCTCGGCCTCCTTGATCGCTTGCACGATATTGCGGCGTTCTTCTTCGCTAAAATATTCTTTCGCCATAGTTTAGAATTTTACTTCAGGTGCTTTTTCCGCACCCTCAGAAGCTTCAAAATAGCCTTTTTTCTCAAAACCCAATAAATTGCCGGGAAACCTCCGGATAGTGGTATTGTATGCCTGTACTACTTCATTAAATTTTTTTCTTTCAACAGCAATCCTGTTTTCGGTGCCTTCAAGCTGGGCCTGAAGCTCCAGAAAGTTTTGATTGGCTTTCAAATCAGGATAACGCTCGGCCACCACCATCAGCCTGCTAAGTGCCGAACCAAGTCCGTCCTGAGACTGCTGAAACTGCTGCATTCCTTCAGGAGACAAGTTATCGGCACGAATGGTTGTTGACGTTGCCTTGGCCCGGGCTTCAACTACCTGGGTGAGGGTCTCTTTTTCAAAGTCGGCGTAGCCTTTTACCGTGTTCACCAGGTTGGGGATAAGGTCGGCCCTTCTCTGGTAAACATTTTCCACCTGAGACCATTGGCCATCAATCCCCACTTCGAGAGTAACTATATTGTTATATAAGCGATAATAGCCACAGGCTGAAACCAAACCAACAAACACAACCAGCAATACAATAGCAATAAGTATTTTCTTCATTGTTTAATTGTTATAAGACGGAAAACTAATCAGAGAGATGTTTGTGTTCAAAGGAAGCACTATTCTTACCAAATGAAAAATGTATTGACCTTAGTAGGGGCTGTATTTTTTCTACTAGCATGTAACGTTGACAAAGGCAAAAAAGTTGATGTTGAGAAACTCGACTTTAAAACAACGGACCGTTCCGAACTCTTTTTCAAGAACATGCGGCAGTCAGCCTACACCACAACGGAACAGCAAGAAGCTGGGGTTTACCTCTATACCCACAAAACATGGGACGAAGATTCTTTGTCGCCCTTGGTGCCGACCATTGTGTTCAATTGGCGACAGGACAGGGCCTATCTGATGCTTAACTGGTCAGAGAAGTGGAGTGTCCTGGAACAAATCGATGTTACGGTCAGCAGCGACACACTTCCTGGCTATCAGCTTATTTATCGGGAGGGCGATATGCAGGACCAGTTGACCTTTTCAGCCACTCTTTATAATGCGATGATGGATGGGGGTCGATTTGCGCTTCGAAAAGACGAAGAGAAAGTGCCGCTTTTTACATCTGACGAAAAAAGAGAAGCATTTCGGGTGACGCTGTATGATTACCTCCGGCTTACCGGGTGGTTTTAAGCTTTCTGTTATAGTTGAAGGGACGGTGAATCACAGAATAGGCTGGTATTCCGCCAGTAATTTTATAACCATCTCACAGCCAAAGGTGTTTTATCCCAAATATATCCGGTAATTGAAACGTTTATGCTTTACTATACTGGTAAATTAGATAATTTTGTTTCTATCGACGAAATGGAATTTTTTTTGAGCTGTTTAAACCTTTTAAATGAATAACGAATCAACCAAGGCCCGGCTGAAATACGCATTTGATAATTTCATGTCCGCTGGCTCTACCAAGCTTATTTCGTACCTGGGCTTGGTGGCATTGCTCCTGGTTTTGATGTTCGCCACCATTCTTTATTTGGGCAATATTCATCCCGATGAGGTAACCAGACTCAGCTTCATTGACACCTTCTGGACAAGTCTGATGCACGTGCTGGATCCCGGTACTATTGGCGAGCACGATGGCCACTGGGATTTCCGGATTTTCATGTTCCTGGTCACGCTGCTTGGTATTGTCATCCTCAGTATCCTGATTGGTTTGATTTCCAATGGCATCATGGACAAGCTGGATCAGCTAAGAAAAGGTCGCTCGTTCGTAATGGAGCAGGATCATGTGCTCATCCTTGGCTGGTCTTCAAAAATATTTACCATCATTCCAGAGCTTATCATCGCCAACGAAAACCAGAAGAATCCTAAAATTGTAATCCTGGCTGACAAGGATAAGGTGTTGATGGAGGACGAGATAAAGGACAAAATTGGTAACACCAAGAACACTAAGATCATTTGCAGAACGGGTAACCCTATCGACCTCCATGACCTCGAGATTGGCAACCCTGTTAACTCAAAGTCGATCATTATCCTGGATAAAGAGAATGAGAATTCTGATAGCCAAATTATCAAAACGATCCTGGCCATCATTTCCAGCCCACACAGGAGGCAGGCCCCGTATCATATCACAGCCGAAATAGAAAACAAAAGGAACTTCGAAGTGGCAAAAATGGTGGGCAAGGACGAGGTGGAACTTATCCTTTCCGACGACTTTGTTTCCAAAATCATGGTGCAAACAAGTCGTCAGTCGGGGCTGTCGGTTGTTTATATTGAGCTGATGGATTTTGGTGGCGATGAAATCTATTTTGTGGAGGAGCCAAAGCTTGTCGGCAAGACTTTTCGGGAGGCTATTTTCAGCTATGAAGACTCTGCTATCATTGGTATACAGTTCGCCTCCGACAACCATGTGGAGGTAAATCCGCCAATGAGTACCGTCATTCAGCCTGGCGACTTGATGATTGGAGTAACCGAAGACGATGACACAATGATTGTGTCTAATCGCACAAATTTCAATTTGGAAGAAGGCTCGATAAGAACGACCGAAGTAGATGTTCCCCACGCCGAGACAATTCTATTGATTGGATGGAACAACAGAGCTAAAACGATCATTCAGGAACTGGATAATTATGTACAGCCTGGGTCTTCAATTAAGGTAATCTCGAAGTTTGACGATGCGGTAGCGCAGATAGAGAAGCTTAAAAAGACAGTGAGCAACCTCACTCTTGAGTTTGAAATGGTTGACACAACGGACAGGGCAGTTTTGGAGATGCAGAAATGCCAGACGTTCGACTATATCATGCTGCTGTGCTATCAGGAGTACTACCCCATTCAGGAGGCGGATGCCCAAACACTAATCACACTGCTGCACCTGCGTAATATTTCTTCCAGTTCTCCACGAAAAATGAACATTGTGTCGGAGATGCTCGACATGAGAAACAGGCAGCTGGCAGATATTACCAGTGCCGACGATTTTATTGTCAGTGATAAACTGTTAAGTTTATTGATGACTCAGGTAGCTGAGAACAAGTACCTGATGAGGGTTTTTGAGGATCTTTTTGATGCGGATGGTTCGGAGATTTACATAAAACCAGTTACCGACTATATCAATGTAGATAAGCCAGTGAACTTCTACACGATTCTGGAGTCGGCCGCCAGAAAGAATGAAGTTGCTATTGGCTACCGGAAAATTTCCGATGCCAGAAATGCCACCCAGGGCTATGGGGTAGTGGTTAACCCAAAGAAATCTGATCTGATTACCTTTTCCAGTAAGGACAAGATAATCGTGCTGTCAGAAGACTAGTTAAGCAAACGCCTCATTCTTCAGGGCAAGCCTGATTTCTTTTAGCGCCTGGCTCTTTAGCCTTGCTTTGACCCGCTGATCATTTAGTTGCAGTTCTGAGATGTACTCAAGCACATCTTTTTGCTGATCTGTCTTTAGGTTCTCCACCGAGTGAAGAATTTCCGATTGTAGATTACTCAGTTGCATGATTTGGTACAATTAGCTACTGTAAATAACGTAATACAGCGTAACTTGTTCATTACTATTCTATTACCCTATCATTACAGATGTAATATTTCTTCCATAATCGCTGAAAACGGAGGGAGCTTTCCGTAGCATTGGGGTTTTGCTTCTGAGTGTGTGGCTATTCTTGTTGTTGAAAGATTTTGTTGATAATGGCAGTGGTGATCAGGTAGGTTGGTTTTACACCAACAAGGCCCAGGCTGCCCGAAGCAAGTGTGTTGCCCGTTACCAAAGGGTTGTCAGATGCGTAGTAGGCGTACCTTAGCACCACGTCTTTGCTGATACTGTTGCGGATAATCGCATGTGATTGAATAGCCTTCTGATAGTGTGCCCCCTCCATTTCCAGCCCAATGGCATTCCACGAAGAGCTTTCGAAGTACTCCAGCACTTCTTTGTTTTGAAGAGAGGTGCCAAGCACGGTGATCATAGGCCCTTCGCAAACATATAATCCCTTTGCGTGGAAGTCGCTGGCCTTGAAATCATTGACGATCGGGTAATTGTCCGCCGTGCCTTCGAACACATGCGCCGTGGGAATCATGATGTCTCCTTTGCCGCCCTGCAATATGCCTGCCTTGCCCATGATATTGATAGACGCCACTCTAATTGAGATTTGATCGTTTTCCTCCAGTGGCTTCAAAAGCTCATCCATGATCTCATAGGCCTGCTCACCAAAGGCGTAATCGAAAACGATGAGCACTGGTTTCTTGCTCCAGGTCTTTGCTTGGTCAGCTTTAATTTCTGCGGGGAGAAGATCAAAGTTGATTTTGGCGGTGTCGATTACCTGAACAGAGATGTTGGTTCCGTTGCTGTCTTTGATGAGATGCAGGCCATTTTTGGCGGCAAATGCTTCCACTAGGTCATTGAGTTCTTTGTTTTTCGGGTCGCTCAGCATAAGCGCCACACCTTCCAGGCTTTGCTTCTTGCGCTCCGATTCTTTTAGGGCAGCAAAACAGTAAAGAGTGTTGAGGAAACTGTGAAGGTTGGCGCTGATGACATGGATGGGTCTGTCGAGCAGCTTTGCTTTTATCAGGTATTTGTTGATTTGCTGCGACCAGCGCTCACCGTACATGTGGTGCCCAATGCGCTGGCGGAGTGTGGGGGAAAAAGAAATTTCAATGGTTTTGTTTTCCTGTTTTTCACGAATGATCAAGGTGCCCAGCCAGTAGACAATGTGAAACAGACCATTGTTATTCGACTTGGACGACTGCAGGCGCATAACAGCCGCCTTGGTCTCCTCATAGGTTCTGCCCAGCAAAGTGGACAAGTAGGTGAAGGCAAGCTCCTTGCTTTTTCCCTTCAAATCCTGCTCACTGATGACCAGCTTTTCCAGTGCGAGCCATTCTTTCCTCAGGTTACCACCCCCGTCATAGGCGTGCTCTTTTATTTTCTCCGCTTCGTGGTACATGAAGGTGAGGTGAGTGAGAATGTCGTAAATCTCACTTCTGCCTCTGGTTACCTCAATGAACATTTGCTCGTCATCAATCCTGTAGCAGTTTCTCTTTCTCGCATGAGGAATGAGCACTTCAAAGCCAGATTTGTGGTAGCCTTCCTCTGAGATCAGCCGGATAAAACGACACTCTTCTATCCCCTTTGGAAGTCGTTCGATCACATATACCAGCCCGTCCAGCTCAACCTTTGAGGGGTCGTTCATTGAGCCGTAAATTTCAGGCCGGAGGGTGAGCAGTGAGTCGGTGAGTTGCTGGCCAGATGCCCCCGAAGGCTTGTAGATGCCACTGTTGAACAGGTGGCGCATTTCGATATAAACTCTTTCAATGGCAGCCCTTGACTCCTGGGCTTTGGTTAGTTCAATGGGGTGGTGAAGCGACATTTTTTACGTTTCACACAAAAATAACCATTTACTTTCAAATGACCACTGTGCCAGGCACCGACAAACTGAATAGGGGCCCTCTGAAGGCGGTTTTTTCCGCCGAGTTTACGTTTGTCGCTGAAAACTTTTATATTAATTTTTTGAGATCAATCAACACCTAAAAAAAAGAGATATGAACCACACTGCTTTAGTATCCGCATTTATGGAAAGAACTGCAGCAAAAAACCCCGGAGAGAAGGAATTCCTGCAAGCTGTATTGGAATTTGCGGAGGTGATAGTTCCTTTTGTGGAGGAGCATCCTGTGTACAAAAAGGCAAAAATTTTGGAAAGGATGGTAGAGCCGGAGCGAGTGGTGATTTTCAGGGTGCCCTGGTTGGACGACAAAGGAGAGATTCAAGTGAACCGAGGGTTCAGGATACAAATGAATTCCGCTATTGGGCCATACAAAGGTGGTTTGAGGTTTCATCCCTCTGTCAACCTGAGCATACTTAAATTTCTGGCATTTGAGCAGGTATTTAAGAATAGTCTTACTACCCTTCCGCTGGGTGGAGGTAAGGGTGGCTCCGACTTCGACCCCAAGGGAAAAAGCGACAATGAGGTGATGAAGTTTTGTCAAAGCTTTATGACGGAGCTTTGCAGGCATATAGGGCAGTTTACCGATGTGCCTGCCGGAGACATCGGTGTGGGTGCCAGGGAAATTGGGTTCCTTTTTGGGCAGTATAAGAAAGTGACCAACGAGTTTACGGGCGTGCTTACCGGCAAATCGTTGAACTATGGAGGCAGCCTGATCAGGCCCGAGGCAACAGGCTATGGCTGCGTTTATTTCAGTGACGAGGCGCTGCGGCACCATGGTCATGAGATAGCAGGCAAAACGGCCGTGGTTTCTGGCTCAGGAAATGTAGCTCAGTTCACCACCGAGAAGCTTATTGAACTGGGTGCAAAAGTTGTGACGGTGTCAGACTCATCAGGCTTTGTTTATGATAAAGCTGGCATTGACGCAGAGAAACTTGATTTTATTAAGGACCTGAAAAATGTAAGAAGGGGCAGGATAAAAGAATATGCTGACAAGTTCAAGGCGGAGTTTCATGAGAGCAAGACACCTTGGGGAATAAAGTGCGATATAGCATACCCTTGTGCCACACAAAATGAGCTTGACGAAGATGATTCCAAAACATTGGTGAAGAACGGAGTGATTGGCGTTTTTGAAGGGGCCAATATGCCTACTACCCCCGAAGCCATGCACTTCCTCAGGCAAAAAGGCGTGTTGTTTTCGCCAGGTAAGGCATCCAATGCAGGTGGTGTGGGCACTTCCGGACTGGAGATGGCACAAAACTCCCAAAGGCTTTCGTGGACACGGGATGAAGTGGACTATAGGCTTAAAATTATTATGAAAAGTATTCATGAAAACTGTGTTAACCATGGTGCTGGCAGCAAGATTGTTGACTACGTAAAGGGTGCCAATATCGCAGGGTTCAGAAAGGTAGCGGACGCCATGCTGCAGCAGGGCGTTGTGTAGTGCGGGTAAGAACTAGCAAAAAATTTAAATAGATTGTGAGCCAGGTCACTACTGTCCGAACAAAAATGCTCATGGCGTCCTAATTTTTTAGTTTTGGGAT